>JAXITB010000117.1:0-7655 GCA_034680305.1 Polaromonas sp.
CCGCCTTTGGAATGCGCCTGAGCACCCCTACACCCAACAACTGATGGCCAGTCTGCCGCCGGATTTGTAGTAACGCCGCCCTCGGCGCGAGGGGGCTTCTGATGGTGGGAGGATCGACCTCGGCGCGATGGGGCTTGCGATCAGGCGCTGGGCATCCAGTCCTGCAGTCCCCGAGCCCAGCCGTCGCTGCTGTGCGCCAGCACGCGAACCGGCACGCCGGCATCGACTGCTGCAGCCAAGCCCTGCGGCCCCAGCGGGTCCCAGCGCAGCCAGTGTTGGTGCGCCTGTACCCAGTCGGTGCATTGCAAGGCCGCGAACACCGCTTGGGTCAGCGATTCGGCATCCAAGTGGGGCTCGACAGTGCGGATGTGGTCGCGCTTTCTTTCGAACCAGGGGTGAAACAGTTCGCGGTCACGCAGGGTGTGCCACAGCGCGATCAGATGGCTGCCGTCCCAGGCCGGCACCAGGGGCTGGGCATAGGCTTGAGCCCACCGCGCCCGCGTGTCGGCCTCGCAGACCAGCACCTCTTCGAGTTGCAGGCTCTGGGGCTGGCCCCTGCCGGTTTGGGCTGCGTGCAGCGCCCAGTGCGTTGCGACGGCCGCGCCGTAGCCCCGCCCGCGCAGATGAAACCGGTTCACGCCCAGGCTGTGCAAAGCCGCATGGCCCTGCCGCGCGGCCGCATCGCAGGGCAGGACATCGCCCACAGAATCGCCGTGGCCGCTGAGGTCAATGGTGATCAGCGGTCCGCTCGAGGCCGGCCAGGCCAGGCGTGTGCGCTCGCTGTCCCCCGAACCCCCGGCGCTGTGCAGCAGCACCGTGGGCGTGCCGGCCTGATCGAGTTGCCAGCCTTGCACCAG
The DNA here is from genome assembly GCA_034680305.1 of Polaromonas sp. GTDB lineage: Bacteria > Pseudomonadota > Gammaproteobacteria > Burkholderiales > Burkholderiaceae_C > Polaromonas. The sequence goes on from JAXITB010000117.1 coordinate 858, forward strand.
CAAGCCCTCGGCATAGACCCGTCGTTGCGGTGGCTGTTCGGGGCCGGTGACCCATCGTGCTTGCGCTGTCGGGGCGGCCGGGACGCTCTCGCCTGGCAGGTGTTCGATCATCCACCGCGCCTGCGCCTGCAGCACCTGCGCGCGTGCGCCGATCGGCAGGCGCTCCAGGCGCACATGGGGCAGGTCCGGCGGTAGCCGATCCAAATGAGGGGCCAGTTGGTCGTCGGCGGGCGTGCCCACCCAACTGGGCTGGCTGATTTCCCGCAGGGCCGCCGCCCCGTCCCAGGCAAACACACCCGGGTAGATGCGCAGGTGACTCTCGCGCGAGCGCAGCAGCTCCATGATCTGCCAGCTGTGGATCAGCTCAGGCTCGGGAAAGTCCAGCTGCCGGCGATGCGCCAGGTCGCGCTGCGACCAGGGAAAGAACATCCAGCCATCGCGAAAGCGCGACCAGGCCCACATGAGGTGGGTGCCGTCGACCTGAGGCACAAAGCGGTAGAGCTGATGCGGCAAGATGCTGTTTTGCTCGGCGGCATTGAACAGCGGCAGTCCATCGAGGGCCAGCGCCTTGACCTTGTGCGGGTGACGGCGGGCCAACTCGGCCGCGATCGAGGCGCCGGTATGCTGGCCGCAGGCCGACACTTGGGCGATGCCCAACTCGTCCAAGAACTGCGCCATTCGGTCGGCCAGCATGGCCATGCGCCAGTCGGACTGGGGCAGCGGTTCGGACTGGCCAAACCCAGGCGTGTCGACCGCAATGGCAGTGGCATGCGGCGCCAGCAGGCGCATCAAGGGCTCGAGCGTCTGCGAGGACTGCGGCGTCTGGTGCATCAGCAGCACCGCCGGTCCCTGGCCCATGCGCCGGTAATGCAGCCACTGGCCACCGACCCGGCAAAAATGCCGCTCGATGGGCCCGCTCTGGCTGGGCAAATCAGCGGCGCTCATCAGCGCAAGTCCTTGAGCAGATCATGATCGTAGTCGCGCAAGGCCTGCCCGTTTTGCAGTCGCGCCACCAGGTCAGGGTTGGCAATGAAGCGCCGGCCAAACGAGATCAGGTCAAATTCGCCGGCGGCCAGTTGCGAGTGCGCCGCCTCAGGCGAGTAGCCGCCGTTGCCCATGAGCACGCCCGGCCAGTGCCGCCGCAGGAACTGACTGGGCGTCCCCCCGATTTCCGCGTGGGGCGCGTCTTGGGTGATGCCGGTGTGCACATAAGCCAAGGGCTGGGTCTGCAGTGCTTGCAGCAGGGCCACATAGGTTTCGTTGTCACCCTGGGTCCAGCGCATTTCGCCAAAGTCGGGGAAGGGCGACAGCCGCAGCCCCACCCGGTGCGGTCCCCACACCTCGATACAGGCTTGCACCACCGCCAGCGCGAAGCGCAAGCGAGCCATGAGGCTGCCGCCCCAGTCGTCGCTTCGGCGGTTGGTGTGCTGCCTGAGAAATTGCTCGATCAGATAGCCGTTGGCGCCGTGAATTTCCACACCGTCAAAGCCGGCCTGCCGCGCCCGGGTCGCCGCCTGACGGAACAAGTCGATCACCGCCGGGATCTCCTGGGCGCTCAACTCGCGTGGCATCTCGTTGTAGAGCGTCACCCCGCCAGCCTGCCGGCGCAAGACGGGGTCGAGTACCGCCGAGGGGGCTACCGGCTGCACCTGGGCCCAGTGGCTGTGGGCGATGCGGCCGGTGTGCCACAACTGCGCAAAAATCCGGCCGCCGCGCGCATGCACCGCATCACAGACCCGGGCCCATCCCGATACATGGCTGTCGGCAAAGAGGCCTGGCGTGTCCAGGTAGCCCTGCGCCTCGCGGGTCACCAGCACCGCTTCGGTGATCAAGAGGCCTGCATCAGCCCGCTCGGCGTAGTAGTCAGCCGCGCCCGCTGAGGGCCCGAGATCGGCCGTGGCCCGATTGCGGGTGCACGGCGCCAGCACCACCCGATTGGGCAGCACCAGGCCGCTGCCCAGGTCCAGAGGTTCAAACAGGGCGACAAAAGAGGGGGCCAGGGCGCTCATGCGCGAGATTGTGCAGCAGTCGCTGGATCGACGGCCCTGACAAGTGGCAGTGGGTGCCGCACTTTTGAGGCGATGGGGGGTGGTTTAGCGCTGCATCGCGCCGAGGGCGGCGCTCCCACAAGAGAGAAAGCGCCGGCAAGTTCTTTGCTCCCACAAGGCCTGTTAAGGCGCCTGCGAGGTGGAGGTGGGAGCCGCACTTTTGAGGCGATGGGGGGTGGTTTAGCGCTGCATCGCGCCGAGGGCGGCGCTCCCACAAGAGAAAGCGCCTGCGGCGAAGGCTCCTGCCTGGGCCCTGCCCCTCACCAGTTCGGTTTGCGCTTGTCCAGAAAGGCCTGCACGCCTTCGAGGGCGGTTTCGTCCATCATGTTGCAGGCCATGGTCTGGGCGGCGTCGTCGTAGGCGGCGGCCATGCCGGTTTCGAGTTGGCGGTAGAACAGTTGCTTGCCCAGGGCCAGGGCCAGTCGGGGCTTGCCCAGGATGCTTTCGACCAGGGCTTGCACCGTGTCATCGAGTTGATCGGCCTGGGCCACCCGGTTGATCAGCCCCAGGGCTTGAGCCCGATCGGCGCTGATGAAGTCGCCAGTGGCCAGCATTTCAAAGGCGGCTTTGCGCGGCAGGTTGCGCGACAGGGCCACGCTGGGCGTGGCACAAAACAGGCCCAGATTGACGCCGCTGACCGCAAAGCGGGCCGATGCGTCGGCCACGGCCAGGTCGCACTGGGCCACCAACTGGCAGCCGGCGGCAGTGGCCACGCCCTGAACCTTGGCGATCACCGGTACGGGCAGCTTTTGCAGGCTCATCATCATGCGGCCGCACTGGGCAAACAGGCGCTGGTAGTAGTCCAGGCTGGGCTCGGCGCGCATCTGCCGCAGGTCGTGCCCGGCGCAAAAGGCCTTGCCTGATGCAGCGATCACGAGCACCCGCAGCGATTCGTCCTGCGCCAAGGCGTCCAATTGCACTTGCAGGGCGTCGAGCAGTTCTTCGCTCAGGGCATTGAAGGCTTCGGGCCGATTCAGGGTAAGGGTGGTGACGCCACGTCCATCGTCGTGACGCAGCAGGGCAGGGCTGGTGCTCATCATGGCTGGCTCACCCAATCGCGGAGTTCGATCGGGCCCGCTCGCGCAGCGCAAACTTTTGAATCTTGCCGGTCGAGGTCTTGGGAATCTCTTCAAAGCGGATGTCGCGCGGCACTTTGTAGCCGGCCAGCAGGGCCTTGCAGTGTGCGACGAGGTCCTGCTCGCTCACTGCGCTGCCTGGCTTGAGCTCCACATAGGCCAGCGGCGTTTCACCCCACTTCGGGTCGGGCTTGGCCACCACCGCGCAGGCCAGTACGGCTGGGTGGCGATAGAGCGCGTCTTCCACTTCCAGGGAGCTGATGTTTTCGCCGCCAGAGATGATGATGTCTTTGCTGCGGTCTTTGATCTTCACATAGCGGTCACTCTCCATCACAGCCAGGTCGCCGGTGTGGAACCAGCCGCCTTCAAAGGCCTTTCGGGTGGCGGCGGGGTTCTTGAGATAGCCCTTCATGACGATGTTGCCGCGGAACATGATCTCGCCCATGGTTTGCCCATCGGCCGGTACTTCCTGCATGGTCTGCGGGTCCATGACCGTCATGCCGTCTTGCAGCGCATAACGCACGCCCTGACGGCCGTTCAGACGCGTCTGCTCCGACAGGCTTTGCTCGGCCCAGGACTTGCGCTGGACCGCCACTGCCGCCGGGCCATAGACCTCGGTCAGGCCATACACATGGGTGATGGCAAAGCCGATTTTGGCCATGCCCTCGATCATGGCTGCCGGTGGCGCCGCACCGGCCACCAGCCCGCGCACCTGCTGCGTGATGCCGGCGCGCATGTCTTCAGGGGCGTTGTAGATCAGGCTGTGCACGATGGGCGCGGCGCAGTAGTGGTCGATGCGGTGCTCGCGCATGGCTCCCAGGATGGACGGCGCGTCGACCTTGCGCAAACACACATGGGTGCCGCCCAGCATCGCCACCGTCCACGGAAAGCACCAGCCATTGCAGTGGAACAGCGGCAGCGTCCACAAATAGGTGGGAAAGTTCGGCATGTGCCAGGTGACCGCGTTGGACACCGCATTGAGGTAGGCGCCACGATGATGAGTCACCACGCCTTTGGGGTCGCCGGTGGTGCCGCTGGTGTAGCTCACCGCAATCGCGTCCCATTCGCTGCGCGGTCCTTCAAGCCGGGCCAGCGGGGCATGGGCGGCCAGCCAGGCTTCGTATTCCTGCGCGCCCAGTCGCTCGCCCGGGCCTTCATACTGGCTGTCGCAGACGTCGATCACCGTCAGGCTGCGACCGTGCGTCGTCTTCAGCATGGCCAGGGCCTGCGCCATCACGGGGGCGAACTCGCGGTCGGTGATCAAGACACGGGCCTCGCAGTGGTTCATCTGCCAGGCCAGCAGGGCCGCGTCGAGCCGGGTGTTGAGCGTGTTGAGCACGGCGCCTAGAGCCGGCACCGCATAGTGCGCTTCCACCATCTCCGGGGTGTTGGGCAGCATCACGCTGACGGTGTCGCCGTGGCCCACGCCCAGGGCCTGGAGCGCAGCGGCCAGTCGGGCCGAGCGTTCGCGCGTTTGCGCCCAGGTGTAGCGCCGCGCGCCGTGGATCACGGCAGGCAGGTCGCCAAAGACCTCCGCGCTGCGTTCCACAAAGCTCACCGGCGACAGCGGGGTGTGGTTGGCCGGTGTTTGGTCTAAGTCTTGATCGTAGATGCTCATTGGGTTTCCTTTTCAGGCGTCGGGCGGCACGCTTGCGCCCGGGAGTTCACAGTCCGGATGATAGGCCGTGGACGGACGAGCTGACGGCCTGAACTGACGGCCGGTGGCGGAGCCATCTGACGGACCCGGTCGGGCGGGGGCTATTCCTGGCGGGACACAATGCGGCTGACCATGCTGATCCCAGCCAACGCAATGACTGACAACGCCTTTCATACCGCCGGTCCGCGGCGCGTCTTTTTTGGGGACCTGAAGACATGAGGCTGAGCCGGCGAACCTTACTGCTGGGTGGGCTGGGTGCGGCTGGCGCCTTGGTGCTGGGCTGGAGTGCCCTGCCGCCACGCAGTCGCCTGGGTGGGCCTGATACCTTGGCCCCGGTCCAGGGGCAGGTGGGTCTCAATGGCTGGATCAAGATCGACGAGCGCGGCCATGCGCTGCTGGCCATGCCCTATGCCGAGATGGGGCAGGGGGTCCACAGCACTTTGAGCCTGCTGGTGGCCCACGAACTCGATCTGCAGCCTCATCAGGTGCAACTGATTGCGCCGTCTGACGATCGACTCTACGGCAATGTGGCGGTACTGGTGGCCAGCCTGCCCTTTCATCCGCGTGACACCGAGCCGGGTCACGAAACCCAGGTGGCGCGTCTGGGTCAGTGGATGATCCGCAAGGTCGGCCGAGAGCTTGGACTGGTGATGACCGGCGGGTCATCGACCATCGCCGACGCTTGGAGCGTGCTGCGCCTGGCTGCGGCCACCGCCCGCGCCCAATTGCTGGCGGCAGCGGCCCAGCGCTGGCGGGTGCCAGTATCCGAGCTCACGGTGGCGCAGGGCGTCATTGCGCATTTGGGCAGTGGTCAACAGGCCCATTACGGCGTATTTGCCGCTGCGGCCGCCCAGATGCCGGCCGGCGAGGTGACATTCAAGCCCCAGGGGTCACCGATCGGCAAGCCAGAACTTCGGCTCGACACCCCGGCTCAAGTCAATGGCCAGCTTCGCTTCGGCATGGATGTTCGACCAAGCGACATGGTGTTTGCCGTGGTGCGCCATGCGCCCATGCTGGGCGGTACCCTGGCCCGTTTTGACAGCGCTTCGGTCCTCCAGCGGCCCGGCGTGTACAAGGTGCTCCCCCTGCCATCGGTGGCGGGCTCGACCGAAGCGATTGCGGTGGTGGCAGCAGGTGCCTGGCAGGCCCTGCAAGCGAGTCTGGCGCTGGAGGTGCAATGGGCAGCGCCTGATGCAGCCCCGCCGGACAGTCAGGCCATCGTGACGGCTTTGGAGGCACAGGCGCGTGCCGCTGTGCAGGGCGATGCCGGCACCGGTTTTTACGAGCTGGGTGACACCGCTGCCGCGCTGGCCGGCGCGCACCGGCGCTTGGAGGCGGTCTACAAGGCGCCCTACCTGGCCCATGCCCCCTTGGAGCCCACCCATTGCACCGCCCAGGTCAATGCGGGTGGCGTGACGGTCTGGGCGCCCACCCAGGTCCCTGGCCTGGCCCGTGCTGTGGCCGCTGAGGTGGCCGAGGTGCCGCAGGAGCGGGTGACGGTGCACATGATGCCGATTGGCGGCAGCTTTGGCCGGCGCCTGGAGGTCGACTGCGTGGCTCAGGCGGTGCGCGTGGCCATGGCCACGGAGGGCCGACCTGTACAACTGCTCTGGCCGCGTGCCGAAGACTTCACCCACGACTTTTACCGCCCTGCGGCTGTGGCCGTGCTGCAGGGCGGCCTGGACGCTCAGGGCCAACTGGTGGCGCTGCGTGTGGGCAGCGCCGGTGATGCGATCACCCCGCGCCACTTGCAGCGCAATGCCCCATGGCTGGCCAGTCCTTGGGACCTGCCGGACAAAACCACGGCCGAGGGCCTGTTTGATCTGCCCTATGCCATCGCGCATCAGCAGATGCGCCATGTGGCCACCCGCCACGCGGTTCCGGTGGGCTACTGGCGCTCGGTCGGGCACTCGCACAATGCTTTTTTTAGCGAAAGCTTCATCGACGAGATGGCTCATCTGGCTGGGCAAGATCCGCTGGCCTATCGCCTGCGCCTGCTTCATGATCGACCACGACA
>JAXITB010000118.1:0-7558 GCA_034680305.1 Polaromonas sp.
CATCAAAGGCCCCATCGCCGCGAGGGCGCGGCTCCCACAGACTTCGGTCAAGGCCTGGCTCTGCCTCTGTGGGAGCGCCGCCCCCGGCGCGATGACCTTCGCTGTGGGAGCGCCGCCCCCGGCGCGATGGCCTTCGTTGTGGGAGCGCCGCCCTCGGCGCGATAGGGCGACTGATCGAGCACCATGCTTCATCAAAGGCCCCATCGCCGCGAGGGCGCGGCTCCCACAGACTTCGGTCAAGGCCTGGCTCTGCCTCTGTGGGAGCGCCGCCCCCGGCGCGATGACCTTCGCTGTGGGAGCGCCGCCCTCGGCGCGATGGGGCCATCTACATGCGCAGGCTGCGCCAGAGCATGATCGCCGCATCGCCCGGACCCAGTTGCGGTCGGGCATGCAGGACCGCCGTGCCCAGTTGCTCAACGCGTTCGGCGATGCGCAGGCCGCCTTGCACCACCAGTCGCAACTCCCAGCCGGCGCGCCCGGGTATCCGCCGCACCAATGGCGCGCCCTCAAGCATCAACTCGCGGGCCCATTTCAGAGCTGCTTGCAGCAAAGCGGCTGCGGCTGGAGAGTTCACAGCCGCTGGCAAATCGGCCGGGCTCAGGCCGTGCTCGACCAGCATCTCCCGCGGCAGATACTGCCGTCTGCGTGGGAGGTCGACACTGAGATCCTGCCAAAAATTGATCAACTGCAAGGCGGTGCAGATGGCATCGCTTTGGCGCAGTGAGACTTCGTCGGCCAGGCCGTACAGGTGCAACAGTAGCCTGCCCACCGGGTTGGCCGAACGCCTGCAGTAGTCGAGCAGTTGAGCTTGGCTGTCGTAGTGCGTCAGCACCACATCCTGCTCGAAAGCGCTGAGCAAATCAGTCAACAGGCCGGTGGGCAGACCAAAGTCTCGCAGCGCGACGGCCAGCGGGCCAAACACTTGTGGCCAGCGTCCGCTGTCGGGCTGACCGTCCGAGCAGGCCTGCAGGTCGCGGCCAAATTGGGCCAGGGCCTCCAGCCGCTCCTTCGGCTCGGCGTCGCCTTCGTCGGCCAGGTCGTCGGCGGTGCGTGCAAAGCCGTAAATCGCCCGCACTGCCGGCCGCAGGTGCGGGGGGCACAGGACTGATGCAACTGGAAAGTTTTCGTAGTGGTCGACGCCGTGGTGGGGGGAGGGCATGGGCGCAGCAGGCCAGCCTGCGTAGACGGGGAATCGGACCAACATTGTCGCTGCTGCGGCTAAAATCGGGGTCAGGATCGCTGACGGGGGTTGATGGCCAGGGCGTTTGAGCCGGCCTTTGATCCCCGTTTTGGTTTTCAAGCGCGCGGGTGGCGAAATTGGTAGACGCACCAGGTTTAGGTCCTGACGCCAGCAATGGTGTGGGGGTTCGAGTCCCCCCCCGCGCACCAGTCCCTCAGGGGCAGATCCTTCATGAACCACGGCGGTGCCGAGTCGGCCTGCGGGGTGTGGGTCTGTGTGTCGGTCGACGGCCCAAGGCCCTGAGTCTATGGCTTTGAGGTGGCCCGGTTAGAATATAAGGTTTCCGTTTAAGCGGCTCTCGTGCAGTGCGGCACGGCTGGCTTAAACCCGATTTCAGGTGAGATCGGCGTCGGCTCCGAGTCAGTCGGAGGGCAGGCGCGATCGCCCCTTTACCCAAGCGCAAGTTTTTAGGAGCAGAACATGGCCGTCAATGTCGAAACCCTGGACAAGCTGGAACGCAAGATCACCCTGAGCTTGCCGGTCGGCACCATTCAAAACGAGGTGCAAACCCGCCTCAAGCGCCTGGCCCGCACGGTCAAGATGGACGGTTTCCGTCCCGGCAAGGTGCCGATGAACGTCGTGGCTCAGCGCTACGGCTATTCGGTGCAGTACGAGGTCATGAACGACAAGGTCGGCGAGGCTTTTGCCACTGCCGCCAATGAGGCCAATTTGCGTGTGGCCGGCCAGCCCCGCATCAGCGAAAAAGAAGGCGCGCCCGAAGGCCAGGTGCAGTTCGACGCGGTCTTTGAGGTCTATCCGGAAGTCAAGATTCAGGATTTGGGCAGCGCCAAGGTCGAGCGCGTGAACGCCGAGGTCAGTGACGAGGCCATCGACAAAACCATCGAAATCTTGCGCAAGCAGCGCCGCAGCTTCGCCCAGCGCGCCATGGATACCGCCGCCCAAGAGGGCGACCGTGCCACCATCGACTTTGAAGGCAAGATCGACGGCGAACCCTTTGCTGGCGGCAAGGCCGAAGACTTTCAGTTCCTCATCGGCGAAGGCCAGATGCTCAAGGAGTTCGAAGACGCGGTGCGCGGCATGAAGTCGGGCGAGAGCAAGACCTTCCCCCTGAGCTTTCCGGCCGACTACCACGGCAAGGACGTGGCCGGCAAACAAGCGGATTTTTTGGTGACCGTCAAGAAGATCGAGGCAGCGCATCTGCCCGAGGTCAATGAAGCGTTTGCCAAGTCGCTGGGCATTGCCGAAGGCTCGGTGGAGGCCCTGCGCGCCGACATTCGCAAGAACCTGGAGCGCGAGCTCAAGTTCCGCCTGACCGCGCGCAACAAGAGCGCAGTCATGGATGCGCTGGTCGCCCAGGCCGAACTCGATATTCCCAAGTCCAGTGTCCAGGCCGAACTCGACCGCATGGTCGAGGGCGCCCGGGCCGACCTCAAGCAGCGTGGCGTCAAAGACGCCGACAAGGCCCCGATCCCCGAAGACCTGTTCCGTCCGCAGGCTGAAAAGCGGGTTCGCCTGGGCTTGGTGGTGGCCGAGTTGGTGCGTGCCAACAACCTGCAGGCCAAGCCTGAGCAGATAAAGACCCACATCGACGAACTGTCGGCCAGCTACGAAAAGCCTGAAGACGTGGTGCGTTGGTACATGAGCGACCGCCGCCGCATGGCCGAAGTCGAGGCGGTGGTGATCGAGAACAACGTGACCGAGTTCGTGCTGTCCAAGGCCCAGGTCACCGACAAGGCGGTCAGCTTCGACGAACTGATGGGTCAGTCCTGATCCAACGCGCCCGGTTCGACCGATTTTGCGTGGGGCTTGTGCCTGTCGGTACAGGCCCCATTTGTTTTGGGTACAGTAGTCGCATCGGTCCCCGCTCTGGTGGACCCTTTGGAGAACCAAGCCATGAAGCCTTTTGAAGTTTTTTCCGGCCCGCGCAGCAGCGCCCTGGACACACAAGCCCTGGGCATGGTGCCCATGGTCATCGAGCAATCTGGCCGTGGTGAGCGTGCCTACGACATCTATTCGCGTCTGCTCAAAGAGCGGGTGATCTTTTTGGTCGGCCCCATCAACGATCAGATGGCCAATCTCGTGGTGGCCCAGTTGCTTTTTCTGGAAAGTGAAAACCCAGACAAGGACATCTCGCTGTACATCAACTCGCCCGGCGGCTCGGTCAGTGCGGGCATGGCGATCTTTGACACCATGAACTTCATCAAGCCCGATGTCAGCACCCTGTGCACCGGCATGGCCGCCAGCATGGGCGCCTTTTTGTTGGCCGCTGGTGCCAAGGGCAAGCGCTACTGCCTGCCCAACTCCAAGGTCATGATTCACCAGCCTCTGGGCGGCGCGCAAGGCCAAGCCACGGAAATCGAGATCGCCGCACGCGAGATCCTCAAGACGCGTGAGCAACTCAACAAGATCCTGTCGGAGACGACTGGCCAGCCGCTGGAAAAAATTGACCGCGACACCGAGCGCGACTACTTCTTGTCGGCGCAGGAGTCCAAAGACTATGGTCTGGTCGATCAGGTGATCGCCAAGCGCCCCTGAGTCGCGTCTGCTCGCGCTGGCAGGCGGGCCTCTTAAGGCGGCGCTCCGGCCCTTCCGGGGCGCCTCTGTCTATTGGTTATCATTAGCCATCACCGTTTTAGGCGAGCCTGCACGGCTCCGCAAAGGCCAGTCACATGCCCGAGAAAAAAGGCTCATCCGGCGAAAAGACGCTCTACTGCTCGTTTTGCGGCAAGAGCCAGCACGAGGTCAAGAAGCTGATTGCCGGGCCTTCGGTCTTCATCTGCGACGAGTGCATTGATCTGTGTAATGAGATCATCCGTGACGAGCTGCCCACTTCCGAGGAAGGCAAGGCCGCACGCGGCGACCTGCCCACGCCGGCCGAGATCAAGGCCACGCTCGACGCCTATGTGATCGGCCAAGTCCCGGCCAAGCGCATGCTGGCGGTGGCGGTCTACAACCACTACAAGCGTCTGCGTCACAAGGACGCCGCCAAGAAAGAAGACGTCGAGCTGTCCAAGAGCAACATCTTGCTGGTCGGGCCCACGGGTTCGGGCAAGACCTTGCTGGCTCAGACGCTGGCGCGCACGCTCAACGTGCCCTTTGTCATGGCCGATGCCACCACCCTCACCGAGGCTGGCTACGTGGGTGAAGACGTCGAGAACATCATTCAGAAACTGCTGCAGAGCTGTAACTACGAAGTCGAGCGCGCGCAGCAGGGCATTGTCTATATTGACGAGATCGACAAGATCTCACGCAAATCGGACAACCCTTCCATCACCCGCGATGTGTCGGGCGAGGGCGTGCAGCAGGCGCTGCTCAAGCTGATTGAGGGCACCATGGCTTCGGTGCCGCCGCAAGGCGGACGCAAGCACCCCAACCAAGACTTTTTGCAGGTCGACACCACCAACATCTTGTTCATCTGTGGCGGGGCCTTTGCCGGGCTAGAGAAAGTCATCGAAAGCCGCACCGAGGCCTCGGGCATTGGCTTCGGAGCCAGCGTCAAGAGCAAGAAATCGCGCAGCCTGACCGATGTGTTCAAGGACGTCGAGCCCGAGGACCTGATCAAGTTCGGCCTGATTCCCGAGCTGGTCGGCCGTCTGCCGGTGGTGGCCACGCTCGATGAGCTCACCGAAGACGCGCTGGTGCAGATCCTCACCGAGCCCCGCAACGCCACGGTCAAGCAGTTTGCCAAGCTCATCGCGATGGAGGGCGTCGACCTGGAGATTCGCCCGTCGGCGCTCAAGGCCATCGCCCGCAAGGCCCTGGCCCGCAAGACCGGCGCGCGCGGCCTGCGCTCGATCCTCGAGCACGCGCTGATTGACACCATGTATGAGCTGCCGACGGCCACGAACGTGGAGAAAGTGGTGGTCGATGAGTCCACCATTGAGGAGGACAAGCCTCCCCTGCTGGTTTTGCGGGAAGCCGCAAAAAAGGCCTGAAACTTGCTTTTTTGACGTCCAGAAAGCTCAAAGGCTTGAAATGAGCGTCATGCGAACCATCTGTGAACCAGTTTCTGCCGTTTTCCGGCAGAGCGCCGGCAATGCTTGGCCGCCAGAGCATTGCCGCATCACTGACTGAAGGTCATCTATGTCCGGAAATCCCCCCCTGCCCGCCATTGCCATCGACCTGCCGCTGTTGCCCCTGCGCGACGTGGTGGTGTTCCCGCACATGGTCATCCCCCTGTTTGTCGGGCGCCCCAAGAGCATCAAGGCGCTGGAATCGGCCATGGAGGCCGAGCGGCGCATCATGCTGGTGGCCCAGAAGGCCGCCGCCAAGGACGAGCCAGCAGTTGACGACATGTTTTCCGTGGGTTGCGTGGCCACGATCTTGCAGATGCTCAAGCTGCCTGACGGCACGGTCAAGGTGCTGGTCGAAGGCCAGCAGCGCGCCCGCGTCAATCGCATCACCGAAGGCGAGCACCACTTCACCGGCAATGTCACCCCGGTCGAGCCGCAGGCTGCCCTCAGTGGCGACCGGGCCAGCGAACTCGAAGCCCTGCGTCGGGCGGTGATGCAGCAGTTTGACCACTACGTCAAACTCAACAAGAAGATCCCCCCCGAGATCCTGACGTCCATTTCCAGCATCGACGATGCCGGTCGCCTGGCCGACACCATCGCGGCCCATCTGCCGCTCAAGCTCGATGCCAAGCAGGCGATTTTGGATCTCGATCCGGTGCAGACGCGTCTTGAAAACCTGTTCGAGCAACTCGAGCGCGAGGTCGACATCCTCAATGTCGACAAGCGCATCCGTGGTCGCGTCAAGCGCCAGATGGAAAAGAACCAGCGCGACTTCTCCCTCAACGAGCAGGTCAAGGCCATCCAGAAGGAGCTTGGCGAAGGCGAGGACGGCGCCGACATCGAAGAGATCGAAAAGAAGATCAAGCTGGCCAAGATGCCGCAGCAGGCGCGCAAGAAGGCCGAGGCCGAGCTCAAAAAGCTCAAGCTGATGTCGCCCATGTCGGCCGAGGCCACCGTGGTGCGCACCTACATTGATGTCATCACCGGCCTGCCCTGGAGCAAGAAGACCAAGATCAAGCACGACCTGGCTTTGGCCGAGGATGTGCTCAACGAAGACCACTACGGCCTGGAGAAGGTCAAAGACCGCATCGTCGAATACCTGGCTGTGCAGCAGCGGGTCGACAAGGTCAAGGCGCCGATCCTTTGCCTGGTCGGCCCCCCGGGCGTGGGCAAAACCTCGCTGGGGCAGTCGATTGCCAAGGCCACCGGCCGCAAATACGTGCGCATGGCCCTGGGCGGCATGCGCGACGAGGCTGAAATTCGCGGCCACCGCCGCACTTACATCGGCGCTTTGCCTGGCAAAGTGCTGCAAAGCCTGTCGAAAGTTGGCACCCGCAACCCGCTTTTCCTGCTCGACGAGATCGACAAGCTCGGCACCGACTTCCGGGGCGACCCGTCGAGTGCCCTGCTCGAGGTGCTTGACCCAGAGCAAAACCACACCTTCAGCGACCACTACGTCGAGGTCGATTTCGACCTCTCCGACGTGATGTTTGTGGCCACTTCCAACTCGATGAACATCCCGCCGGCCTTGCTTGACCGGATGGAGGTCATCCGTCTGGCTGGCTATACCGAAGACGAGAAAACCAGCATTGCGCTGCGCTACCTGCTGCCTAAGCAACTCAAGAACAACGGCGTCAAGGACGGCGAGTTGGAAGTGTCGGAAGCAGCGGTGCGTGACATCGTGCGCTACTACACCCGTGAGGCCGGCGTGCGCTCGCTCGAGCGCGAGCTCTCCAAGATCTGCCGCAAGGTGGTCAAGGGCATCCAGCTGGGCAAGATGTCGCCCAAGGTCATGGTTGGCCCTGACAACCTCAATGATTTCCTGGGTGTGCGCAAGTTCAACTTCGGCCGCGCCGAGCAGACCAACCAGGTCGGCCAGGTGGTGGGTTTGGCCTGGACCGAAGTCGGCGGCGACCTGCTGACCATCGAGGCGGCTATCATGCCCGGCAAGGGCCTGATCACCCGCACCGGTTCGCTCGGTGACGTCATGAAGGAATCGGTGGAGGCGGCCCGCACCGTCGTGCGCAGTCGCTCACGCATCCTGGGCATCAAGGACGAGATGTTCGACAAGCGCGACATCCACATCCACGTGCCCGACGGCGCCACCCCCAAAGACGGCCCCAGCGCCGGCGCGGCCATGACCACTGCCTTCGTCTCGGCACTGACCGGCATCCCGGTGCGCAGCGATGTGGCCATGACCGGTGAGATCACTCTGCGTGGCGAGATCACCGCCATCGGTGGCCTGAAGGAAAAACTCCTGGCAGCCTTGCGCGGCGGCATCAAGACGGTGCTGATCCCTGAAGAAAACGCCAAGGACTTGCAGGAGATCCCGGACAACGTCAAG
>JAXITB010000119.1:0-7548 GCA_034680305.1 Polaromonas sp.
CCCCGCGCAGGCGGGTCAACTGGAGACAACTACCGTGAGAACACTTCTTCTTCGTACGGCCGGTCTGGTCGCAGGTCTGGTGGCGGCAGGCACAGTCAGCGCACAGACCGTCAGCATTTCCACCCTGCCGCCAGGCTCGGTCAACAATGTGCAGACCCAGGCGATTGCCAAGGTGGTCCAAAAAGCCGCCGGCATGCAGATGCGGGTGGTGACCTTCAACTCGCCCCATGCTTCCATGGGCGCGGTGCAGGCCGGCCAGGCCGCCTTTACCTTCATGTCCAACGACGAGCTGGGCATTGCGGTGCGCGGCAAGGACGAGCACCAGGGCAAGCCGATGGACAAGCTGCGCCTGGCCGCGGTGGTGTTCCCCTTCAAGGTGGGCATCCTGGTGCGCAAGGACTCCAACATCAACTCGGTGGCCGACCTCAAGGGCAAGCGCTTCCCAACGGGCTGGCAAGGCTTCCCGCAAGGCATTGCGCTGGCCAATGGCATGCTGGCCACCGCCGGGCTGTCGCTCAAGGACGTCGATGGCGTGCCGACTGCCAACTTGCTGCGCGCCGCCGATGACTTCAAGGCCGGCCGACTGGACGCCACCTTGTTTGCCATTGGTGCGCCCAAGATGGCAGAAGTCGATTCTGCTGTGGGCATCCGCTTTTTGAGCCTGGACAACAGCGACAAGGCCAAGGCAGCCATGGCCGCCATTCGGCCTGAGTACACCGTGGCCTCACAAACGCCTGCCCCGCCGCTCAATGGGGTGATTGGCACGACCAACCTGATGCAGTATGCGATGACGGTGGGCACCAGCGCCGACGCCGATGAAGAGTCGGTCTACAAGGTCGTCAAGGCCCTGCACCAAAACAAGGCCGAGCTGGTCGCCACTCACCCGTCCTTCATGGCCATGGATCCGGCCCAGCTGGCCCTGCAGCAGCCCGGGGTCGCCTATCACCCCGGCGCGATCCGCTACTTCAAAGAAGTCGGCATCTGGCCGGTCAAGTGAACGCCTCACGCCACCCACTAAAACAAGCTTAAAACAGGAGAACCCCCATGGCCATGCCAGGCGAAGAAGATCTGCAAGCCCCTGAGGGCACAGCGCTGTCGGTCGCGACGACCGTGATGGGGGCGGCCATCGGCCTGGGCGGAATCGCCTGGGGCGCCGACCTCTACCGCCTGGTGGGCTGGGACTTCCTGGCCGAGCAGTTCCTGGCGGTGGTGCTCGGACTGGCCATGGGCATCATCTTCCTGATCAAGCCCCTGCGCAGCAGCACCGGCCCCACGCGCGGCTCAGCCCCCTGGTACGACTGGGTGCTGTCCCTCGGGTCGGTGGCGCTGGGCGTGTACCTGAGCTGGCACTACCCACGCATGCTCGGTGAGTTTTTCAATTCGCCGCTGGATGTGGTGGTGTGCTGCACGCTGCTGTTTGTGCTGGTGGTCGAGGGCTTGCGCCGGGCCTCGGGCTGGGCACTGGTGATTGTGGTGCTGGTGTTTTTTGCTTACGCGCTGGCCGGCCACAAGGTCGGCGGGGCGCTGCAGACCCGCGAGGTCAATCTGAGCGGGCTGCTGGTCTACCTGGGCTTGGACTCGAGCGGGCTGTTCGGTCTGGTGCTGCTGATCGGGGTGACGGTGGTCATACCCTTTGTGTTTTTCGGGCAACTGCTGGCCTCGTCCGGCGGCGCCAATTTTTTTAACGATGTTTCTATCGGCCTGATGGGCCGCTTTCGAGGCGGCGCGGCCAAGATCTCCATCTTGGCCTCCTCGCTGTTTGGCTCCATCAACGGCATCGTGGTCTCCAACATCCTGGCCACCGGCGTGGTCACCATTCCCATGATGAAGCGTTCGGGCTTCAAGCCCGAGCAGGCCGCAGCGGTCGAGGCGACCGCCTCCAACGGCGGGCAGATGATGCCGCCGGTCATGGGGGCGGTGGCCTTTTTGATGGCCGACTTCCTGCAGATCAGCTACGCCGAAGTGGCCATCGCCGCGCTCGTGCCCTCGCTGCTGTACTACATCGCCCTGTTCATTCAGGCCGACCTCGAAGCGGCCAAGGGCAAGATCCTGCGGGTGCCGGCCAAAGACATTCCAAAGATGCTCCAGGTCTTGGCCAAGGGTTGGCTCTTCATGCTGCCCTTTGTGGTGCTGGTCTACGCGCTGTTCTGGGAAAACCGGGAGCCTGAAAACGCCGCCATCTTTGCATCGCTGGCGGTGATGCTGATCGGCTCTGCCTTTGGCTATGGCGCAGACCGGCTGTCACTGCGCGAGTTGTGGCAATGCGTGGTGCGCACCGGCGTGTCATCGGCCGACATCATCATGATCTCGGCGGCGGCCGGCTTCATCATGGGCATCCTGCAAATCACCGGCCTGGGCTTTGCACTGACGCTTTACCTGGTGGAGTTGGGCCAGGGCAATGTGTTCTTGCTGCTGTTCATCTCGGGGGTCCTGTGCATCGTGCTGGGCATGGGCATGCCCACACTGGGCGTCTATGTGCTGTTGGCGGTGCTGTTTGTGCCGGCCTTTGTGGAAGTGGGCGTCTCGCCCATGGCCGCGCACATGTTCATCCTCTACCTGGGCATGATGTCCTTTGTCACGCCGCCCGTGGCGATCGCGGCCTTTTTTGCCGCCAACCTGGCCGGCGCCGACCCGATGCGCACCGGCTGGGTCTCGATGCGCTTTTCCTGGACCGCCTACATCGTGCCCTTCATTTTTGTGTTTTCGCCCAGCCTGCTGCTGCAAGGCACCTCCTGGGTCGAGACCACCTTCAGCATCACGATGGCCATCGTCGGCGTCTGGTTTGTCTCTGCGGGCATGGTCGGCTACGGCCTGCGCCTCATGAGCGGCTGGCTGCGTACCGCCTCCATCACGGCCGGCGCGCTCTTGCTCCTGCCCATCGGGATGGCCGGCTGGGTGGTCTATGCCAATGTGCTTGGCGCCGTGCTGGCGGTGGCGGTCACCGCTGTGGGGCTGGCTGATCGTCGTAAGGACCTGGCTCGCGTATCGGCTGCATCGGCCGAATCGGCACCCAGCCGGGCGCCCTGATTGAATACACGGCCGATGCGCACTGCGCGTCTGCCAAAAGGATGAGTCTCCATGCGTTTTTGCCGCTTCAATGACAACCGACTCGGCGTGGTCCGGGACACCCTGGTCCATGACGTCACCGCCGTGCTCGACGGCCTGCCCGCCCTGCGCTGGCCCACGCCACCGGGCGATCACTTCTTCAACCACTTTGAGGCGCTGCGGCCGCAGATGCAGGCACTGGCCGACGCCACGCCGGGCGTGCCGGTGTCATCGGTGCGGCTGCTCTCACCGGTGGGCAATCCAGGCAAGATCGTTGCCGCGCCAGTGAACTACCAGTTGCACCTGGACGAGTCGCGGGCCGACACCGCCATCAACTTCGGCACTCAGATCAAGACCATTGCCGACTACGGGGTGTTCCTCAAGGCCACGAGTTCCATGATCGGCCCCAGCCAGGCCGTGGTGGCCGACTGGCCCGAGCGGCGCATCGACCACGAGATCGAGCTGGCCCTGGTCATCGGCAAGACCGGCTTTCGCATCCCTGAGGCACAGGCCCTGACCCACGTGGCCGGTTACATGATCGGCCTGGACATGACCATACGCGGCACCGAAGACCGGTCGTTTCGCAAGTCGCTCGACACCTTCACCGTATTTGGCCCGCATGTGGTGACCGCCGACGAAGTGGCCGATGCCGGCCAGCTCGACTTCGAACTCAAGGTCAATGGGCAGCAGCGACAAAGCTCGAACACCCGCCACCTGATCTGGGGGGTGCAAAAGCTGATCGCCTACGCCAGCAAGGCCTACACGCTGTACCCGGGCGACATCATCATGACGGGCACGCCCGAGGGCGTGGCACCGGTGGTCGGTGGCGACACCATGCATGCCTGGATCGAAGGCATCGGCGAGATGACGGTGGCCGTCACCGGCTGAAACAGGCCGATCGCAACAGACGCCAGGTCAATTGACCTACGGCTCCAAGCAGGGGATCGAGCCGCGGGCTCAGTCATCACTCTCCTCGGCGTCCTGGCGCGCGGCCGCCAGCACCTGCTGCGGCTGTATCCAGCCCCCTTGATCGGCGTTCAGGCCCTGCAAGGTCCAAAAACCAATCACCGCCAAGGCGAGCAACAGGCCCAGGGGCCACCAAGCCCGGCCGATGGCCTGTGCCGGGTCGCCGCGCTTGTAACCGGTCACCATGGCTGCAACGAGTTTGTCCCGGTGCAGCCAGCTGGCCAGCGCAACCCCCAGAACGTGCAGCCCAACGAGCAGCAGCATCAGTTCGGCCAGGGCCTCATGCACCTCTTCGGACCAGTCGCCGGCCCAATGGCCCAGCGTGGCCAGGCCCGTCACTGGCACCAGCAGGCCCAGCAACAGCATCGCCACGATGGCCAGGCCACCGGCCGGGTTGTGCCCCACACTGGCCACAGCTTGCCCCGTCCACAGGCCGCGCAGATAAGCCCCGACGGCCCGTGGGCCCCTTACAAAGTCGGCGAAACGGGCGTGTCGTGTGCCCAACACACCCCACACGATCCGCAGCACCACCAGCGCCAAAACCGTCACGCCCAAGGTCACATGGACCAGCCGCCAACCGTCTGCCTCGGCGGTGATCCAGGCGCCAAAAAAACTCAACATCAGGCACAGGTGAAACACACGCACAGGCACGTCCCACACCAGAATTCGGACTGCGCTCTTGGGTTCAGGCTTCATGGCTTCAGTATGCCCAGCCTGGCTGACCCGGATGTTGATGCAGGTCAAGCCTCAAACGGGCCGGTGCACCAGGGGCAGGGCCAGCAACCCAAGCGCTGCGCTAAGGGCGCCTGGCAAACACCCGCGTGCCCACCACCACACCGGCCACCAACAAGGCCATGCCGGCCCAGTCCCAAGGCTGCGGCCAGGCCGCGCGGTGCATGAAGCCGTAGGCCATGGCCGCCAGGGTCTCGAACACGATGAGCTGGCCGGTCAGCGAGGTCGGCAGCAGGCTGCTGGCGCGGTTCCAGCACAGCGTACCCAACCAGGAGGCCAGCAAACCGATGGCCAGCATCAGGCCGGCGTAGGTCCAGGGTCGCGGACCCCAGGGCGCATCACCGGCCCAAGCGCCAGAAAAAAACATATAGGCCGTCATGCCCACCAGCGCCAGCGGTAAAGTGGCCAGGCCCTGAGCGGTGGCCCAGGTGCCCGAGCCCACATCCGGGTTGGCCTTGACCCAGGCGGCGTTGCGTATGGGGTACCAGGTCCAGCAGACCAGGGCCGCTGTGGCCAGCGCCATGCCCCAGGCCAGCTGCGTGGCGGCAAGCGCACCTGCATTCACACGCTGCCACTCCGAGCCATGCACACAGGCAATGCCGGCCGCAATGAGCAGCAGGGGCCAGGTCAGGCGCCGCCAGGCCACATCGCGCCGCGACAGGTTGGCACATACGGCGATGACCACCGGGAGCGTGCCGATGATCATGGTCGGCAGCGGCACCCCGGCCAACTGTATGGACCAAGATAGAGCCAGGTAGTACAGCACATTGCCAACGGCAGCGAGCTTGAGCGCATCGATCCAGTCGGCGCGCGTGAGCTGGCCCAATGCCCGGCGGTCGCGCCAGGCCAGCGGCAGGGCAATCAGCCCAAAGGCCAGATAGCGGCCAAAGGTGAGCATGGCTGGCGAGTAGTCGGGCAGCAGCACCGGCGTCACGAACACCAGGCCCCAGGCCAGGCCGGCCGCCAAGGCAAAGCCGACACCGGTGGCCAGGCGAGGTTCAGGGGAGACCGTGTCACTCATGGGGCGCGAGTATGCGTCAGTCTGGGCATGAAGCCGTCACAGGCCGTCGCGGGCCCGGTCGCTGTCGCGGCGGCGCTCTTGGCCGAATCGTCCGCGCTGTCCGGGCCACAACACTTCTTGCAGCCACCTCGCCTTGGGCTTGGCGCCGAACGGGTTGATCTACCCATCGCCTGGCCATTGGCTTGAGAATCGAGGCCACAGACCGGCAAAACCCGTGCACCCAAGTGCCGCCAGGACTGGCACACACCGGCCCCCACATCGACCCCGACCTTCACATGAGCAATGCACGACTTCAACAGGGGATGAGCCTGGCCTTGGCAGGCTTGGCCCTGGCCTGGGTACTGGCCTGCGCGCAGCAAGGTCAGTGGACGCAGGCGGTCTGGGCGGGCCTGGCCCTGGTGCCGCACGCGCCGGTGCTGGCGCTGGAGTTTTTCTGGGCCTCGCAACTGGCCCGAGACCCATCGGCTCGGCGCGAAAGGGGCTGCGGCGAGGTCGCGGTACAAACCCCGCCCCGCGCGCGGCAATGGCTGGTCGCCTGGTGGCAAGAAATCGGGTTGGGCCTTCGCGTGTTCGGCTGGCAGCAGCCTTGGGCGCATCGCGCACACGCCGACCACCTCCCGCCCAATGCGCTCGGGCGCAGGGGCGTGCTGCTGGTCCACGGCTTTTATTGCAATCGGGGCTTCTGGAACACCTGGATGCCCCGCCTGCGCCAAGCAGGCATCCCCTTTGTAGCGGTCACCTTGGGGCCGCCACAGGCGGGCATCGCTGAGCAGGCCCGTGGCATCGAAGGAGCGGTACAGCGCCTGACTGCGCTGACCGGACAAGCCCCCTTGCTGGTCGGGCACAGCATGGGCGGTCTGGTGATCCGCAGCTGGCTGGCCAGTCAACCCGAGGGCACCGCCCTGCGCCACGAAGTCATCACGATCGGGTCACCCCACCATGGCACCGTACTGGCTCAACTGGCCCGCTCGCCAGCGGCCATCGAGATGCGTCCAGGCAGTGACTTCCTGCTCGATCTGATGCGCCGCGAAACCGATGCACGGCGAAGTCGCATGAACTGCTACTGGAGCGTGTGCGACAACATCGTCTTTCCGGCCAGCACCGCCACGCTCTCGGGCGCTCGCAACATCGCTGTGCCTGGGCGGCCTCATGTCGGGCTGGCGCACGCGCCGGAAATTTTCGACGACGTGCTGCAGCGTCTGCATCGGGAGTCATTCGGCGCTGAGCCCGGTCAAGGCGAGCCCAGCTAACCCGACGCCTGCCCATCGAGGTGGGAGAGCACCGCTCGCCTTGGCGATGTGCGACCACCGCTCGGCTTGCCTTGATGGGTTACCGCTCGGCTTGCCTTGATGGGAGCACCGCTGGGCTTGTTCTCTGTGGGAGCACCGCCCTCGGTGCGATTCAGCGACCGATCAAGCGCCGATCCACCCGCCAAGGCCCCATCGCCGCGAGGGCGCGGCTCCCACTCCCGCCGCAGAGGTCACTCAACTCCGAATCAATCGGTATCTGACCCCAATTTCCAATTCAAGGTCGCGGCCTTCAGAGGGCTTGCGTGCGGGTGGGTGCTGCAAAGCGAAGTAAGGGGAGGAGCAGGCCGAAGGCCTGCGGGGGACATGAGCGGCGCAGTGCCCATCTGCGC
Organism: Polaromonas sp.; assembly: GCA_034680305.1. Classification (GTDB taxonomy): domain Bacteria; phylum Pseudomonadota; class Gammaproteobacteria; order Burkholderiales; family Burkholderiaceae_C; genus Polaromonas. The sequence continues at coordinate 7,404 of JAXITB010000119.1, forward strand.
GCAAGCCAGCCCCTCAGAAGACCAGAAAATTAATCGGTATCTGACCCCAATTAAAGCCAGCCAAGTCGGACCCCGCCTAAGCCTGAACGGCCGCCTCAAGACAGCGAGCGCAATACCTCGAGGGCCTGCTCGATGCGGTCGATCG
>JAXITB010000120.1:0-7521 GCA_034680305.1 Polaromonas sp.
ACTATGCTTTCAACTGGGTGTTCGAGCGCTGGGAGGCGCGGCAGGCGGTGCGGGGCCGCTCGTTTGTGCGGCGGCTGGCGCATGGGGTGGGTTTTGAAGGGGGGCTCACTGTCCTTCTGATTCCCGTCATGTCGCTCTGGCTGGAGATTTCGCCGCTGGAAGCTTTCATGGCCAACCTGGGCTTGCTGGCGTTCTTCTTCGTGTATGCGGTGGGCTTCACCTGGGCGTTTGACAAGGTCTTCGGCCTGCCGGCATCGGCCGCCGCCCCCCGCGAGGGATGAGCGGGCGCGTGAGGGCGTCTGGGCCAGCCCTCAGGCCCGCTGCTTCATGAGCGGCCACAAGGCCCACAAACCCAACGCCGGCCCCGGCGCCAGTCCGACCAGCAGCCAGCCCAGCGGCACATGGGGCGTGAGCGCCACGAACAGCAGGATGCTGGCAATGCTGATCGCAAAGCCGATGCTGTTGGTCAGTGTGAGCACGCTGCCCACGGCTTGGGGCGGGGCATTGCGGGCGGTGAGGGCAGAGAACTGGGGCGAGTCGCCGGCCACCGTGATGCCCCACAGCAGCAGCCAGGCATAGAACACCGCATCGGGGGCGTGCATCAGCCACGGTGCCGCCAGGCAGCACAGGCCGCTGGTGCCCAACTGCAGGCCGGCCACGCGGGCGCTGCCCCAGCGGCGCGCGGCATGGCCGCCTGCGATGCAGCCGATGGCGCCACTGCCCAAAATGATGAAGGCTGCCCATGACAGTGGCACGCCGTCCAGCCGCGTGGCCAGGATCATGGGCATGAGCACCCACAGGGTGTAGAGCTCCCACATGTGGCCGAAGTAGCGGCCCACCGAGCTGCGCACTTTGGCATCGCGCCAGAGCGTGCCCAGAGCCTGCCACTGCAGCGTGCTCACGCGGGTGGGCGCCTGTGGCGGCTCGCCCAGCGCCAGAATGAGCAGGCCGCCGGCGGCCACCAGCGCGGCCACGCCCAGCATGATGCTGGGCCAGGGCAGGGTGTCAGCCAGGGCCCGCAGGCCGTGCGCGCTGGCCGAGCCCAGGACGAGCGCGCCAATGAGGTAGCCCAGCGCCGCACCCAGCCCGTCGCGGTACCACTGCGCGGCGATCTTCATGCCCACGGGGTAGATGCCTGCGAGAAAAAAGCCCGAGGCAAAGCGCCAGGCCAGCAGCGCCTCGAAGTGGTCCACCATGGCCCAGGCGCCCACAGTGCTCAACGCTCCGGCCATCGCGCACACCAGAAACACGCGCGGCGCGCTGAAGCGGTCGGCAATGGCCAGCAGCGCAAACACCAGCGTGCCGAGAATGAAGCCAAACTGCAGCGCCGAGGTGAGCGTGCCCACGGCCGTGGCCGGCCAGCCAAAGCTGCGCTGCAGGTCGGGCATGACGGCATTGACCGCAAACCACAGCGAGGTGCCCGCCAGTTGGGCCAGCACCAACACGGGCAGGACGCGACGCGGCACGACGTTCATGGCGGGAATTCAGACTGGACTTTGTGCACGCTTGATCTCGCGCAACATGAAAAGGTAGAGCCCTTCCACTTTTTCGCGCGCCCAGGGCGTCTTGCGCAGGAACTTCAGGCTTGAGTTGACACTGGGCTCATGCGTGAAGCAGCGAATGGGGATGCGCCGCGCCAGGTCTTCCCAGCCGTAGTGCGCGTGCAGCGCCCGCACCATGGCTTCGAGGGTGACGCCGTGCAGCGGGTTGTGTGGCTGTTCGGGGCGAGGGGGCGAGTCTGGCATGGGGCCATTGTGCCTACGCCCCTGCTCGGTGGCCTCGGGCATGGCCGATCGGTGACAGCGCAATGGCAGCGCGGTGAGTCTTCAGACCGGTTCTGGCGTAGAACAACGCATCTATGCGATGCCCCGTCGGGTCGATGGTGGCTACTGCGTGATCGCGCACGATCTGATCGTTGGAAGCAGCTGAGTGCAGGACCAGGCATCCGGTGGCGGCGATGTCATCGGCTGCGATTCATCAGCGTTGCAATCCGATGAATGTTGAGCGCTGCACCACTGCATCTTCGCAACTATATTTAACAATTGCAGCGCTGTTGATGCATAGACTTTTGCTGTCAGTCAACCTTTCGGACAAAGGTTGAGATTGTTTAAGGACAGTACATCATGCGCAAACTTTTCTTGATCGCCGCCCTCTGGTTTGGCGCCTTCATCCCGAACGCTCACGCAGACAGCTTCAAGGCCGGTCTTCAGCTTTACCGTCAGTGGGACCACTTCGCCGCCTTGGCTCAGTTCCGCCTGGCCGCCGAGGCGGGCGTTGCCGACGCGCAGTTCATGGTTGGCGCCATGCACGCCGAGGGTAAAGGGACGAGTCAAGACTACGAACAGGCCTTGCACTGGTACCGCATGGCCGCAGCGCAGGGCCACGCTTACGCGCAGCTCAATCTCGGCTTCATGCACGACCAGGGTCAGGGCACCCCACAAGACTACCAAGAGGCGATGCGGTGGTTCGGTCTGGCTGCTGCGCAGGGCAATGTGGGCGCACAGTTCAACCTGGGCATCATGCACTACCAGGGTCAGGGGACGCCGCAGAATTTTGATCTGGCCATGCGCTGGTTCACCTTGGCTGCGGCGCGTGGTCATGCTGGTGCACAACGTCAACTCGGCGTCATGCATCGCGCCGGCCAGGGCACGGAGTCAGACTACCTGCGCGCACACATGTGGTTGAGCCTGGCCGGTTGGCGGGGGGAAAGGTCGGCGGGCCCGCAGCGCCAAACGCTGGCGCAGTTGATGACGCCTGAGCAGCTGACGCAGGCGCACAAGATGGCTATTGACTGCCGTTCGAGAAACTTCAAGGCTTGCGATTGACCTTCAGCCGATCCCATCACTGGCTTCAGAAAAATGCCGCGTGCGACACGGTGCGGCCCGATCAGCGATTGATTTCTCGTTGATCGTTCAGCCAGCGCTTGAGGCCCGCATCGTCTTGCACTTGCGCCAAGTCGCGGTGCATCGACGCCAACTCTTGTTCGAGCTCACTGACCTTGGCTTGCAGTCGGGCATGCAGGACGGGGGCGCTGAGTTTGAAACCTGGCGCCAGTTCAAATTCGGCGGCCAGTCCCTCGCTGCGCTTGGCCCGTTCCCGCTCCAAGTCGGCCACCTGTTGCTTGAGCAGTTGGGTCAGCGCGGCCAGCTTGTCATCGCTGCTCTGGCTTTGCGCCAGTGCGTCGACGCCCAGCGCCTTTCCCTGAATCTCTAGCAGCGCCACCAGGTCGCGGCGCTCGTAGGCCGCGTTGGCTTCGCTCATCAGCGCGGTTTTGGTCAGGCGCCGCTGGGCATCGGGTTCGCGATCGGGGTGCAGGGTGCTGGCCAGTTGACGAAACAGCTGCCGTAAGCTGGTTTCGGCGTCTTCCCTCTGAGCCTGTGTTTCGGCCTGCAGCGCACGTGGTTTTTTCTTGGCCTTGCGTTGGGCAGCGGCTTCCCGGCGGCGCGCCTGGTTGGCTTGCATGATCTGGCGCAGGCGAGCCATGCCGACGGCCAGCATCTCGTCGTCGCTGGCATGCAGCCCGTCGAGCCGCTCGCCCAGCGTCGCTTCGAGCTGGACACGCATCTTGGCCGATTCGATCTGCTGGCGCTCAGCCAGCGAATGCCGGCTGTGCTTGTCGTGCAGGGCTGCCATCTCGGCATCGCCTTGCTCGGCCAAGCTCGCAGCCATGTCGCAGACCATCTCGGCGGCTTTCTCGCGCTGCAGGCGGCTCAGCGATTTGCCTTCCAAGCTTGCATCGAGCAGCAGCGCCATGTTGCGCGTGCACTGGTCACGGCGGGTCATCAGCGGCTTGACCTCTTGGTGCACCGCAAGGCGATGCGAGTGCGCCAAAGCGTCGAGCTCTTGGAGTTGGCCTTTGAGCTTGTCGATGCGGGTCAACTGCAGTTGGAAGGCCCGGGCCGCGGCCGACGGCGGGGCCGACGTGGTCGTTGCCAGGCTTAGTGCCACAAGGCTCTCCCTGCTCACGGTCTTGTGATTTGGTCTGAGCTTAGGTTCAATCGAGCTTGGCCCCCGACTTGCTCACCGCCGTGGCCCACTTGGGCATTTCAGCGGCCAAGAATTGGCGGAAGTCTTCGCTGCCTAAAAATGCCGGGTCGGCGCCTTGGTCGATCATGCGCTTGCGGATGTCGGGCGCGCTGAGCACTTGCCTGAAGGCATCGCTGAGTTTGGCGGTGATGTCTTTGGGCAGACTGGCCGGGGCCAGGAAGCCATAAAAGCCCACCACCTCGAAGTCCTTGAGCCCGGCTTCAATGGCTGTCGGAATGTCGGGCAAGGCGGGGTTGCGCTCGCGGCTGGTCACAGCCAGGGCGCGTACCTTGCCCTGCTTGTGATAGGCGGCTGCCTGCGGAATCGACTCGGCCATGAACTGCACCTGCCCTGCCATCAGGTCGGTGAAGGCCGGTGCGCTGCCCCGATAAGGGATGTGCACCATGAACAGGCCGGTGGTGCTCTTGAACATCTCAGGCACCAGGTGACTGATGCCGCCATTGCCGGCCGAGCCGTAGTTGATCTGACCCGGGCGGCCGCGGGCGTAGTTCATGAACTCGGGCAGGGTCTTGACCGGAACGTTCGGGTTGACCAGCAAGGCCAGCGGCTGCATGGCGCTGCGGGCAATGGGCGTGAAGTCGCGCAGGGTCTGGTAGGGCAACTTGGTGTAAAGCCCGGGGTTGATGACCATCACGCCGGTGTTGGCCAGCATCAAGGTGTAACCGTCTGCCGGCGCGCGCATCACTTCCTGCGCGCCGACCGTGCCGCCGGCCCCGGCCTTGTAATCGATGACGATGGGCTGGCCCAACACACTGCCGAGTCGGTCGACCAGCAGCCGTGCATGCTGATCCAGCGGTCCACCGGCTGGAAAGCCGATCACGATGCGGATCGGCTTGTCAGGAAAGGCCGCCCAGGCGGCACTGGTGAGCAGCAGGGCCAGGACGGCGGCGCTGCGTATGAGGGTTTTGAGCATTCAAGATCTCCTTGTATCAGCCCAGGTCCTCGGCCTTGAAGCCAGCCTGACTGGGGCGCAGCCTATTGTCGAACAGGCCGGTGCGCCGGTGGAAGCTGCGTCCTCGCGCCGCTGGCATTTTGTTCCCTCTCCCTCTGGGTGAGGGCATCGGCGCATTAAGCCAGAGTCGTCGATTGATGAAGGCCCTTGCCCTCACCCCAGCCCTCTCCCAGAGGGATAGGGAGAAAGAAAGCTGCATCGCGCCGATGGCGGCCATTCCACGGAGACCGGGCGAGGGCGGTGAGCCGTTCCTCTGGGAGCCGCGGCCCTGCGGCGAATGGCTATGGATTGCCTTCAAGGTATTTCAGGATCGCGTGGGAGCCGCGCCCTCGCGGCGATGGGCTTGGGTTCCATCTCTGGGAATGATGGGTCAAACGACCAGCTCAGGCTTACTGTCTTCAGCAGCCGTACACTGTCGCCGCCATGCCTCAGCGACCCAAGTCCTCCTCTGCGCGATCCAATGATCGGCCGGCCCCGACGCCGGTGATTGACGAGCTGCGGCCTGGGCAGTCGATCGAGCTGCTCAAGGAGCTGCACATCCTGACCCGCGAGGGCAAGCTCAATCAGGACACGCGGCGCAAGCTCAAGCAGGTCTATCACCTGTATCAGTTCATTGAGCCCTTGCTCGACGAGGTGCATCAGCGCCAGTCAGAGCCGGTGCTGGTCGACCACGGCGCGGGCAAGTCGTATCTGGGCTTCATCCTGTATGACCTGTACTACAACGTGGCCCGCGCTGGGCAGACCAGTGCAGGGCGGATCATCGGTGTGGAGACGCGCAGCGAATTGGTGGCCCGATCGCGTGAACTGGCCGAGCGACTGGGCTTTGCGCGGATGATGTTTCTGAATTTGTCGGTGCAGCAGTCACAGGGCGCGGCGCAGATGCCGCCTCAGGTGGACATCGTCACCGCCCTGCACGCCTGCGATACCGCCACCGATGACGCCATCGCATTTGGCCTGCAGCATCAGGCCCGGCACATGGTGCTGGTGCCGTGTTGTCAGGCCGAGGTGGCGGGCGCGCTGCGGCAGTCCAAGGCCTTGTCGATCAAGCGCACACCACTGGCCGAGATTTGGCGTCATCCCCTGCACACCCGCGAATTTGGCAGCCAGATCACCAACGTCTTGCGCTGTCTGCAACTGCAGGCGCATGGCTACGAGGTCACGGTCACGGAGTTGGTGGGCTGGGAGCACTCGATGAAAAACGAGTTGATCCTGGCCAGCCGCCCGCAGCAGTTGCACAGCGGTGCGGCGCGGGCTGCCGCGGAGCGGCTGCAGGCGCTGCTGGCCGAGGTGGGCTTGTCGGCGATGCGCGATCGGTTTTTCGGGCCCGCCCTCTGAAGGCCGGCTGGGCGTTTCAGGGGCTGGTGCCAGCCACCGCAGGCGCGGATTGTTCTTGGGCCCAGCGGCGCAGCACAAAGCGTTGCAGCTTGGCGTTCTCGGTGCGCGGCAGCGAAGTCACGAAGGCCACGCGGCGCGGGTACTTATAGGGCGCCAGCCGCTGCTTGACCCAGTCTTGAAGCTCGCGCACCAGATCGTCGTCGCCCGCCTGCCGCAGTACCACGAAGGCCATGACCACCTGGCCCCGATCGATGTCTGGCGCGCCGACCACGCCGCATTCGGCCACCAGCGGGTGAGTCAGCAGCACGTCTTCGACCTCGGGGCCGGCGATGTTGTAGCCGGCGCTGACGATCATGTCGTCGGTGCGTGACTGGTACCAGAAAAAGCCGTCCTCATCCATGAGGTAGGCGTCGCCAGTGAGATTCCATCCGTGCTGCACATAGTCGCGCTGGCGGGCATCGTCGAGGTAGCGGCAGCCGGTGGGGCCGCGCACAGCCAGCCGCCCGACCTGTCCGGCGGGCAGCCGCTGGCCCTGTTCGTCCATGATGCAGGCCTCGTAGCCGGGCACCACCTGGCCGGTGGCACCAGGACGGACCGCGCCGGGACGGCAGGCGATGAAGGCATGCAGCAGTTCGGTGGAACCCAGGCACTCGCTCATCTCGATGCCGGTGGCTGCCTGCCACTGGGCGCGGGTGTCGGCCGGCAGCATCTCGCCTGAAGACACGCATTGGCGCAGCGTGGGCAGACCTGCCTCGCCGACCAAGGGCGCCATCTTGCGATAGAAGGTGGGCGCGGTAAAGCAGATGCTGGCGCGATGGTCCTGGATGCCTTGCAGCAGCGACTCGGGCGTCCAGGCCGGCTGCAATACCGCACAAGCGCCCATGCGCAAGGGAAAGACCAGCAGACCGCCAAGGCCGAAGGTGAAGGCCAGCGGCGGCGTTCCGATGAAGACATCGTCGGCCTGGGGTTGCAGCAGGTGATGCGACAGCACATCGGCGATGAGCAGCAGGTCGCGCTGAAAGTGCATGGTGCCCTTGGGCACGCCGGTGGTGCCTGAGGTGAAGGCGATCAGGGCCACATCGTCTTGCGCGGTGTCGGCGGCTGGGCAGTCGCCGCCGTGACGCGCCATGGCCTGCTGCAACTCGTCAGTGTGTGGCCCGGCGTCGATGCGGTAGCCCAGCGTCGGA
>JAXITB010000121.1:0-7498 GCA_034680305.1 Polaromonas sp.
AGCGGCCCAGGAAGACTTCACCTTCATTTTCTGCATAGACCATGGGGCCCAGTGCATCGCTCATGCCGTAGCGCATGACCATGTCCCGGGCGATTTGGGTGGCCCGCTCGAAGTCATTGGATGCGCCGGTGGTCATCTGGTTCATGAAGACTTCTTCGGCGATGCGGCCGCCAAAGAGCATGCTGATCTGGCTGAGCATGTACTCGCGGTCATAGCTGTAGCGGTCCTGCTCGGGCAGGCTCATGGTCACGCCCAGGGCGCGCCCACGCGGGATGATGGTGACCTTGTGCACCGGATCGCACTTGGGCAGCAATTTACCGATCAGGGCGTGGCCTGACTCGTGATAAGCGGTGTTGCGACGCTCATGCTCGGGCATGACCATGCTCTTGCGCTCGGGCCCCATGAGGATCTTGTCCTTGGCCTTTTCGAAATCTTGCATCTCGACCAGTCGAGCGTTACGGCGGGCGGCCATCAGGGCCGCTTCGTTGCACAGATTAGCCAGGTCGGCGCCCGACATGCCGGGCGTACCGCGGGCGATCACACTGGCGCTGACATCGGGCCCGAGGGGGACCTTGCGCATGTGGACGTTGAGAATCTGCTCACGGCCGCGGATGTCGGGCAGGGTCACGTAGACCTGACGGTCGAAACGGCCGGGGCGCAGCAAGGCAGCGTCCAGAATGTCCGGGCGGTTGGTGGCCGCGACCACGATCACGCCGGCGTTGGTCTCAAAGCCGTCCATCTCGACCAGCATCTGATTGAGCGTCTGCTCGCGCTCGTCGTTGCCACCGCCCAGACCAGCGCCGCGCTGACGACCGACCGCGTCGATCTCGTCGATGAAGATGATGCAGGGCGCGTTTTTCTTGGCGTTTTCGAACATGTCGCGGACGCGGGCCGCGCCCACGCCGACGAACATTTCGACGAAGTCAGAGCCGGAGATGCTGAAAAACGGCACCTTGGCCTCGCCGGCGATGCCCTTGGCCAGCAAGGTCTTGCCGGTGCCCGGAGGGCCGACCAGCAGCAGACCGCGCGGAATCCGACCGCCGAGCTTCTGGAATTTCTGCGGATCTTTGAGGAAGTCGACCACTTCCTTGACCTCTTCCTTGGCCTCGTCACAGCCGGCCACGTCGGCGAAAGTCACCGGGTTGGTCGATTCGTCGAGCATCCGGGCTTTGCTCTTGCCGAAGCTGAATGCTCCGCCTTTGCCGCCGCCCTGCATCTGGCGCATGAAATAGATCCATACACCGATGAGCAGCAGCATGGGGCCCCAGCTGACCAGCAGGGTCATGAGCAGCGAGCCTTCCTCACGGGGCTTGACGTCGAACTTGACGTCATTGGCGATGAGGTCGCCGACCAGGCCGCGGTCGAGGTAAGTGGCGGTGGTGCGAACGCGACGGTCATCGATGGTGACCGCTGCGATTTCCGTGCCGCCGGGGCTGTCAGAAATGGTGGCCGACTTGATTCGCCGCCCGCGCACCTCCTCCAGGAAGTCGGAGTAGCCCAGGTAATTGGCCCCAGAGGCTGAGCGCGTATCGAATTGCTTGAAGACGGTGAACAGCACCATGCCGATCACCAGCCAAACCGCAATTTTTGAAAACCACTGATTGTTCAAGGAAGACTCCAGTCAGGAACAAGAGGCAGATGCGTCCGATTCTAGGCTTTTCAAGCGGCGCCCCATCCACTGAGACCGACCACCCTTTCCCCGAGGCGGGATTGCTGGGCACCAAGCCCAGGCTCGGGGCGGCCTTTTAGCTGCCCCAAAGGGATCGGCCGGGACGCCTCAAGCTTGAGCCTTGAGGCCCAGACCGACCAGAAAGGTCTCGGACGATTGCGGTCTGGACGCCTTGGGCTTGATTTTCTTGACCACCTTGAAACGGGCTTGGAACAAGCGTACCAGATCGTCATAACCACTGCCATGAAACAGCTTGACCACCAGGGCGCCGCCGGGCTTGAGGTGGCGCTCTGCAAAATCGACGGCCAGTTCCACCAAATGCGAGATGCGGGCGGCATCGGCGCTGTCGATGCCCGACAGATTGGGGGCCATGTCGGACACCACCAGATCGAGCTTGGCCGGCCCGCCGCCGCCCTCAAGCGCCTGCTCAAGCTGTTCGAGCACGGCCTGTTCACGGAAATCGCCCTGAATGAACTGCACCCCCTCGATCGGCTCCATGGGCAGCAGGTCCAGCGCGATGATGCGCCCCTTGAGCGAGCCGGCCGCCGCCCCGCCGGGTGACAGGCGGCGGCGCAGATACTGGCTCCAGGCGCCCGGGGTGCTGCCCAGGTCGACCACCTGGTCGCCCGGTCGCACCAGCCCCAGGGCCTCGTCGATTTCCTTGAGCTTGTAGGCGGCGCGCGCGCGGTAGCCCTCTTTCTGGGCCAGCTTGACATAGGTGTCGTTGATATGCTGGTTGAGCCAAGCCTTGTCGACTTTTTTGCTCTGAGTGCGCACTTTCATGGGCGTATTGTCGCCGCCCGACGCCAGCCCGGCCCAGGGCGGATAATCGGCAGCATGCCCCAGATCATCCTGACCCCTGCCCAGCGCAAGGAACACCGCGCCGCCGCCCATCACCTCGACCCGGTCGTCATGGTCGGTGCAGACGGCTTGAGCCCCGCCGTCGTCAAAGAGACCGACGCCGCCCTGAACTCCCACGGCCTGATCAAGGTACGCGCCATGATTGACGACCGCCAGGCCCGCGACGCCATGCTGCACAGCCTGGCCGAGGAGCTCTCGGCCGCACCCATACAGCACATTGGTAAGCTGCTGGTGCTTTGGCGGCCCATGCCCGCCAAAGAAAAGAAGGTCGATGAAGACCGCAAGCCGGGCCCGCGCGAGGTCAAGATCCTCAAGCAAACCCGGCCAGGGCAACGTCCGGAGGTCAAGATCCTCAAGGTCATGGGCAACCAGCGCCTGACGCCCGGCGGCAAGATCAAACGGGCCAAAAAGCCAACCCAGCGCAGCCTCAAAAAAACAGGGCCGCGATGACTGCGCCTGCACCAGGCCTCAAGCTGGTCCGCCCCATGCCGATTAAGACCTCTGGATTTTTGGATTTCCAATGAGCAACCCCCTGTTAGATTTTTCTGGTCTGCCGCTGTTTGACCGCATCACGCCCGGTGATGTGGCGCCGACGGTCGATCATTTGCTGGCCCAAGCCGAACAAGCACTGCAGCAGGTCACCGAGCCGTCCTTCCCAGCCGACTGGGTGCGCATTGCCGGCGTGCTGGACGTGGCCACCGAAAGGCTGAGCCGCGCCTGGGGCGCGGTCAGTCACCTCAACAGCGTGGCCGACACCCCCGAATTGCGCGCGGCCTACAGCGCCGCCCTGCCCCGCGTGACCGACTTCTGGACCCGCCTGGGCGCCGACGAGCGCCTGTACGCCAAGTACAAGGCCATTGATGCCAACAGCCTGAACGCCGAGCAGCGCCGGGCCCACGGCCACGCCCTGCGCAACTTCGTGCTGTCGGGCGCCGAACTCACAGGCGCCGCTAAGGAGCGCTTCGCTCAGATCCAGGAACGCCAGGCCGAGCTGAGCCAGAAATTCAGCGAAAACGCCCTCGACGCGACCGAAGCCTTTGCCTACTACGCCTCGGCTGAAGAACTGCTCGGCCTGCCATCGGATGTGATTGCCTCGGCGCGCGCCCAGGCTCAGGCCGAGGGCAAGGACGGCCACAAGCTGACCCTGAAAATGCCCAGCTACCTGCCGGTCATGCAGTTTGCCCACAGCAGCGCACTGCGCGAGCGGCTCTACAAAGCCTACTGCACCCGTGCCAGTGAACAGGCTCCGGCCGATCAGCGCCAGTTTGACAACAGCGCGGTGATGCGCGAGATCCTGGCCCTGCGCCGGGAAGAATCGCAGTTACTGGGCTACGGCAATTTTGGCCAGGTGTCGGTGGTGCCCAAGATGGCCGATTCGCCCGAGCAGGTGATCACCTTCCTGCGCGACCTGGCCGGCCGGGCGCGTCCCTATGCCCTGCAAGATGTGCAAGACCTGCGCGACTACGCCCGCGAACACCTGGGCCTCAATGAGCCGCAGGCCTGGGACCTGCCCTATGTCGGTGAAAAGCTCAAGGAAGCCCGCTACGCGTTCAGCGAGCAGGAGGTCAAGCAATACTTCACCGCGCCCAAGGTGCTGGCCGGTCTGTTCAAGATCGTCGAAACCCTGTTCGAAGTGAGCATCCTGCCCGACAGCGCGCCGGTGTGGAAGCCGGGCGTGGCGTTCTTTCGCATCGAGCGCTCGGGCCAGCTGCTGGGGCAGTTCTACCTGGACCAGCCGGCACGCACCGGCAAGCGCGGTGGCGCCTGGATGGACGACGTGCGCGCGCGCTGGCTCCGGCCCGATACCGGTGTGCTGCAACAGCCGGTGGCGCACATGGTGTGCAACTTTGCCGACGGTGTGGACGGCCGCCCGGCCCTGCTCACCCACGACGACGTGACCACCCTCTTCCATGAGTTTGGCCACGGCCTACACCACATGCTCACCCAGGTCAGCGAGCGTGATGTCTCGGGCATCAGCGGGGTGGAATGGGACGCGGTCGAGTTACCGAGCCAGTTCATGGAGAACTTCTGCTGGGAGTGGGAGGTACTGCGGCACATGACGGCCCACGTCGACACCGGCGAGCCGCTGCCGCGCGAGCTGTTCGACAAGATGCTCGCTGCCAAGAACTTCCAAAGCGGCCTGCAAACGCTCAGACAAGTGGAATTTGCCCTGTTCGACATGCTGCTGCACACCGAGCACGACCCACAGGCCGACATCATGGGCCTGCTCAAGCAGGTCCGGCAGGAGGTGGCAGTGCTCGAGCCGCCCGCGTACAGCCGCACCCCGCACACCTTCAGCCACATCTTTGCCGGCGGTTACGCGGCCGGCTATTACAGCTACAAATGGGCCGAGGTGCTGTCGGCCGACGCTTATGCCGCTTTCGAGGAAGCCGCTGGTGCGAGCGGCAGCCCGCTGAGTGTGGACATCGGACGCCTGTACCGGCAGCACATTCTGGAAGTGGGCGGCAGCCGACCAGCCATGGAAAGCTTCAAGGCCTTCCGGGGGCGCGAACCGAGCATCGACGCCCTGCTCAGGCACCAGGGCATGGCCTGAGGCGGGTCTGTCGATGGCCGAGCCTAATTGAGTCTCGTTAGCTGCACGAGAGGAGTTGGCCCGGCCGGCTCATGCTGTGGGTACACAGAAATCGCCGACCGGGCAAACCCCTCTCGTGCCGCGCGCTGAGCAAGCATGGCGCGCCGGCGCGCCCCACATCACGCTCAAAACTTCAAGGTCTTGACCCCCTGCGAGGTCCCCAGCAGACAGACATCGGCTTTTTGCAGCGCGAACACCCCCACCGTCACCACGCCGGGCCACTGGCTGACCTTGAGTTCAAAATCGACCGGATGGGCGATTTGCAGTCCGCGCACATCCAGAATCTGCTGACCGTTGTCGGTCACCAGAGGCGCGCCATCTTTCAGGCGCACGGCAGCCGTGCCGCCCAGGGCGGCAAACTGCCGCGCCAGGTGGGCTGCGGCCATGGGGATGATCTCCACCGGCAAGGGGAAAGCGCCCAAAGTGCTGACCTGCTTGCTCTCGTCGGCAATGCAGACAAACTGGCGAGACTGCGCCGCGACGATTTTTTCGCGGGTCAAAGCGGCGCCACCGCCTTTGATCATGCACCCGGTGGGGTCGATCTCGTCGGCCCCATCGATATAGACCGCCAGTTCACCGACCTCATTGCAGTCGAATACACGAATGCCCAGGGCCTGCAAGCGCTCGGTCGAGGCCTGCGAACTCGACACCGCCCCGGCAATGCGGTCCCTCATGGTGCCCAGCGCGTCAATGAATTTATTGACGGTCGAGCCGGTGCCGACACCAACGATGGCATTGGGCGGCACATAGGCCAGCGCAGCTTGTCCGACCAGGGTCTTGAGTTCATCTTGGGTCATGGGTGAGGCATCCAGGGGGTTTGCGACAATGCAGGACAGCAACCCGCTGACCGGGTGCGAAAGTCGATTATCCGATGCCCCTGCTGCCCTACTCCCTGGCCCGGCCCCTGCTGTTTCGCATGGACCCGGAAGCCGCTCACGACCTGACGCTGGGCCTGCTGGCTGGCAGTCAGGGCACCCCCTTGCGATGGGCCTACTGCGCCGAGCGCGTCGACGACCCGATCGAGCTGGCCGGCCTGCGTTTTCCCAACCGGGTGGGCCTGGCCGCCGGGCTGGACAAAAACGCCCGCTGCATCGACGCGCTGGCGGCCATGGGCTTCGGCTTTGTCGAAGTGGGCACCGTCACCCCCCTGGCGCAGCCGGGCAACCCCAAGCCGCGCATGTTCCGGCTGCCCCAAGCGCAGGCGCTGATCAACCGCCTGGGCTTCAACAACGACGGTTTGCAGGCCTTCATCGCCAACGTCCAGGCCGCGCGCTGCCGCCAAAGCGCCGAAGGCCGACGCCAATTGGTGCTGGGTCTGAACATCGGCAAGAACGCCGCCACCCCGATCGAGCGGGCCCAGGACGACTACCTCTTGGGCCTGGAGGGCGTCTACCCCCATGCCGACTACGTGACGGTCAACATCTCCAGCCCCAACACCCAGAATCTGCGGTCGCTACAAAGCGATGAGGCGCTCGACGGCCTGCTCGGCGCGCTCTCCCAACGGCGCGAGCAGCTCGCGGCAAGCCAAGGCCGACGGGTGCCGCTGTTCGTCAAGATCGCGCCCGATCTGGACGCCACGCAGGTCGAACTCATTGCAGCGTGCCTGAAGCGGCACGGCATGGACGGCGTGATCGCCACCAACACCACCCTCTCACGCGAGGCCGTTGCGGGCTTGACGCACGCGCAGGAGGCCGGCGGCCTGTCGGGCGCGCCCGTGCGCGAGGCCAGCGACCGGGTCATCGCCCTGCTGCGCGCCGCCTTGGGACCGGGTTTTCCGATCATTGGCGTCGGTGGCATTCTCAGCGGCGCCGACGCGGCCGCCAAGCTGCGGGCGGGCGCCGATGTGGTCCAGATTTATACCGGGCTGATCTACCGCGGGCCCGAGCTGGTTCGGGAAGCGGCCCTGGCCCTGCAGCAACACGGCAGGCGCTGAGCATCGTGCCCGAAAAACACAGCGTCCCGGAACGCGAAGTCATCGAGGCGATGCCCGCCTTCGAGCGGCTCGGCCTCGAACAGATTCGCTGGGTGGCCAGCGCCGAGCAGGCCGAGCGGGCTTGGCAGGACCTGCAGGGCCAAGCCGCTCTGGGCTTTGACACCGAGTCCAAGCCCACCTTTGTGCGCCACGAGACTTCTAGCGGGCCACACATCCTGCAACTGGCCACCGCCAGCACCGCCTACATCTTCGCCCTCAGCGAGCCCGCCTGCCTGCCCTGCGTGGGCCGACTGCTGGCCGCCCCGGAGATCCTGAAGGTCGGCTTTGGTCTGGGCGACGACCGCAAACGCATCGTGAACAAACTGGGCATCGACGCGCAAGGCATCATCGACCTCAACCATGTGTTTCACCAGCGCGGCTGGCGCAAAGACATGGGCGTCAA
>JAXITB010000122.1:0-7474 GCA_034680305.1 Polaromonas sp.
ACGGCACCGACAACGTGCGTTGCCTCATTGCGCTGGCCAGCATCACCGGCCAGATCGGCAAGCCTGGCTCTGGGCTGCCTCCGCTGCGTGGCCAGAACACTGTGCAGGGCGCCAGCGATGCGGGGCTCATCCCGATGATGTTCCCCAACTACCAGCGTGTCAGCGACAAGGCAGCCCACGCCTGGTTTGAGGACTTCTGGCAGACCCCGCTCGATCCGAAGCCGGGCTACACCGTCACCGAGATCATGGACAAGGCGCTGGCTGAGGACAGTGACCCACACAAGGTACGGGGCCTGTACATCATGGGCGAGAACCCGGCCATGAGCGACCCCGATCTGCATCATGCGCGCGCGGCCCTGGCCAGCCTGGAGCATCTCGTGGTGCAGGACATCTTCATGACCGAAACCGCTTGGCTGGCCGATGTGGTGCTGCCGGCCAGCGCCTGGCCGGAGAAGACCGGCACCGTCACCAATACCGACCGCATGGTGCAGATGGGCCGGCAGGCTTTGCAGCCGCCGGGCGATGCGCGGGCCGACCTGTGGATCATCCAGCAGATCGCGCAGGGCCTGGGTTTGAACTGGAACTACCTGGGCGATCACCATGGAGTGGCGCAGGTCTACGAGGAAATGCGCCAAGCGATGCACGCGTCCATTGGGGGCATCAGCTGGCAGCGCCTTGAACAGCAGTCGAGCGTGACCTACCCCTGCCTGAGCGAAGACGACCCGGGCCAGCCCACCGTGTTCACCGAGCACTTCGATACGCCTGATGGCCGGGTGCATCTGGTGCCGGCCGACTTGATCAGTGCCGACGAGTTGCCTGACGCGAGCTATCCCTTTGTGCTCATCACCGGCCGTCAGCTCGAGCATTGGCACACCGGCAGCATGACGCGGCGCGCCAGCGTGCTCGATGCGATCGAGCCGGTGGCGGTGGCCTCGATGAATGGCGCCGATCTGCAGGCCCTGGGCGTGAGCGCGGGCGATGTCATCACCATCGCGTCCCGCCGTGGCGCCGTGGTGGTGCAGGTCAGGCGCGACGACGGCACGCCGGCGGGCGCGGTGTTCATGCCCTTCGCCTTTCACGAGGCGGCGGCCAACCTCCTGACCAACAGCGCGATCGACCCCTTCGGCAAGATCCCCGAGTTCAAGTACTGTGCGGTTCGCGTGCAGGCCGGCGGGCCGTTGCCCGAGGATCGGGGCTATCCGAGTGCGGCGGCGCCTCTTGCTGCCTCATGACGGTCGGCCCGCTCGCGCTTGAGGCTGGCCTGCCCCGGCTCAGTCGTGCCAGATCGCCGCTGACCTGCGACATCGAAGCCCAGGACGAGAGCGGCCAGCTTCGTAAGTTGGCCATACCGGTCGAGCGGGGGTTGACGATCTATGTTGACAAGCGCGAACTGGTGACCCTGATGACCCTCGGCGCCCGCCCGGAATGGCTGGTGCTGGGCTATCTGCGCAATCAGGGCCTGATCGCTTCGGCCCAAGCGCTTGACTCGATCACGGTGGATTGGGACGTGGGTGCGGCCGCTGTCAAGACGCAGAGCGGCATCGAAGCCTTTGAGGAGCGCACCGCGCACCGGGTGGTGACCACCGGCTGCGGGCAGGGCAGCGTATTTAGTGGCCTCATGGATCAGGTGCAGGGCCTGCGCCTGCCCATGGAGGCGCGCATCAGCCCAGCGCAGATCCACAGCCTGGTCGACACCATCCGGCTCACTGAAAGCACCTACAAATCAGCTGGCTCGGTGCACGCCTGCGCGCTGTTTGATCTGAGCGGCGAGCGACCCGAGATGCTGCTCTTCATTGAAGATGTGGGCCGGCACAACGCGGTCGATACCATTGCCGGCTGGGCCTGGCTTCAGCGCCCCCAGGTGTCCGCGCCGCTGGCCCTCTACACCACCGGCCGGCTGACCAGCGAGATGGTCATCAAGGCGGCGCAGATGGGTATCCCTTTCGTGATCTCGCGCAGCGGCATCACCCAAATGGGCCATCAGGTGGCCCAGACCGTGGGCCTGTGCGCCATTGGCCGGGCCTTGCATCAGCGCTACCTGTGTTTCAGTCATCCACAGCGTCTGGCGCTTTAGGCCATTGGCCCCGGGTCAGCTTCGAGGCGCTTGGGGCAGGTCTGCCGAACTGCGACGGCCTCTGACTTCGCAGACTCAGCCGGCTGACCCGGGCGATGCCCGGTCGGGCAGGGGCAGGCGGCGGGTGGATTTGACGGCCTTGAGTGAAAAGCTCGAGTGAATTTCCTTCACCCCGGGCAGCATCTGAAGCACATCCCGGGTGAATTCGCCGAAGTCCTGCAAATCTAGGGCGACCACCTCGACCAGAAAGTCGTAGCGCCCGGAGACATTGTGGCAAGCCAAGATTTGCGGAATTTCAGCCAGGCGTGCCTCAAAGGCCCGGGTCGTTTCTTTGTCGTGACTGTCCATCATCAGGGAAACAAAAGCCAGTACGCCGTAGCCCAGGCGCGAGGCGGACAGCTGCGCCGCATAGGCCTCGATATAGCCCGCTTCTTCCAGCAATTTCACCCGTCGCCAGCACGCCGAAGGCGATAGAGCGACCCGCTCCGACAACTCGGCCATGGTCAGGCGCGCGTTGAGTTGCAGCTCTTCCATCAGCAGCCGATCGAGGCGGTCGAGTTGATCAGTCATGGAAAAATTTTTCTAATAAAGCGAAGATTAAGAGAAAAATATCGCTTTGTTTTAATTAATACACGAATAATATCAAGCATTTTTTAGCTCCGAAAAATTAAGATTTCCGTCCTATCTTGGAGCTTTTTATGTCCCCCTCGACGTCTCACCTCGGTTTCTCGACCATGGCCATCCATCATGGATACGACCCGGCCGCACACCATGGCGCTCTGGTTCCCCCGATTTATCTGACATCGACCTTTGCCTTTGATTCGGTGGAGTTCGGTGCAGCCTGTTTTGCGGGCCAAGAGCCCGCGCATTTCTACACCCGCATTTCCAACCCGACGCTGCAATTGCTCGAGCAGCGCATGGCTGCACTCGAAGGCGGCGCCGCAGCCATTGCCTTTGGATCGGGCATGGGCGCCATCACTTCCACCCTGTGGACTCTGCTGCAACCTGGGCAGGAGGTATTGGCCGACACCACCTTGTATGGCTGCACCTTTGCGTTCATGCGCGATGGGCTGACTCGATTCGGCGTACGAATCCGGCATGTGGACATGGGGGATCTGGCGGCCGTGGCTTGCGCCATCAACGACAACACCCGCGTGCTGTATTTCGAATCGCCTGCCAACCCGAATATGAAAGTGATTGACATCGAGGCAGTGGCGACCTTGGCCCGAGCCAAGGGTGCGGTGACGGTGGTTGACAACACCTATTGCACGCCCTATTTGCAAAAGCCCCTGGCGCTGGGTGCTGATGTCGTGCTGCACTCAGCCACCAAATACCTCGGCGGACATGGGGACGTGACGGCCGGCTTGGCTGTTTGTGCCGATGCCGAGCTGGCCCGGCAGATCCGTTGGTACGGACTGAAGGACATGACCGGGGCGGTGATGTCGCCGCAAGACGCTTTTTTGATTTTGCGCGGCCTCAAGACCCTGTCGCTGCGTCTGGACCGGCATTGTGAAACTGCGCTCACGCTGGCTCACATGCTGCACCGTCACCCCGCGGTCAAGCAGGTTTTTTTTCCGGGCTTGCCCAGTGACCCTTACCACGGCCTGGCCCGGCGGCAGATGAGTCAGTTCGGAGGCATGCTGGCCTTTGAGCTCAAGGGTGGGGCTCAGGCCGGAAGGCGCTTCATGAACGCTTTGCAATTGGTAACCCGTGCGGTCAGCTTGGGTGATGCCGAGTCCTTGGCCCAGCACCCGGCGAGCATGACGCACAGCGCCTACAGCCCCGAAGAGCGCGCCGCCCACGGCATTTCCGAGGGCCTGGTGCGACTGTCGGTGGGCTTGGAAGATGCAGAGGATCTGATGAGCGATGTGCTGCAAGCACTGCAGCGCAGTATCGCCACCCCTTTGGCCTCCACAGAGCCGGCCATGGCCTAGGAGTCTGCCGCCCAGCCAGCCAGAAGTCACCGCAAGCCCTCAGGCTGTTGGTTTTGCGCTATGGTCTGGGCATGCAAATGAGTTTTTGGCAACTGGGCCTGAAGAACGCTTGGCGCGACTGGCGGGCGGGGCAATTGCGTTTGATCGTGGTGGCTGTCGCGCTGGCCGTGGCGGCGCTGACCGCCGTGGGGTTTTTTGCGGATCGGCTCAAGGGCGGGCTTGAGCGCGACGCCCGTCAGCTGCTCGGCGGCGATGTGGTGATCTCCAGCGACCGGCCGACCCCGCCGGCCTTCCTGGAGGAGGCGCGTCGGCTTGGCTTGAGCGTGGCTGCCACGGTGAGCTTTCCCACCATGGCCCGCGCCCGTGACGAAGACGGCGGTGACAGCCGCCTCGTCGCTTTCAAGGCCGTGGAGGCGGGCTACCCGCTGCGCGGCAGCATGCGAGTGGCCAATGAGCCTGGGCAGCCGGGCGCGCCTACTCGGGATGTGCCCGCCCCCGGTCAGGTGTGGGTGGACCCGGGCCTGCTCGATGCCCTGGGCTTGGAGCCTGGCCAGAACCTGCTGCTCGGTGAGGTCAGCCTGCGCATCAATCGGCTGATCATTCAAGAGCCTGACCGCGGCGCTGGCTTCATGAGCTTTTCGCCGCGCGTCATGATCAATCAGGCCGATGTGGCCGCAACCGGCCTGATCCAGCCGGCCAGCCGAACGAACTACCGCCTGGCCGTGGCTGGCGCCGATGCGCCCGTGCGTGACTACCAGCGTTGGGCCCAGGCCCAAATTGAAACCCAGGGCCTGCGTGGCCTTCGGCTCGAATCGCTCGACAGTGGCCGGCCGGAGATGCGGCAGACCCTGGACCGGGCGGGCAAGTTTCTCAGTCTGGTGGCGCTCTTGGCGGCCTTGCTCAGTGCGGTGGCGGTGGCCATCGTGGCGCGCGGCTTTGCGGCCAGTCACCTCGATGGTTGCGCCATGCTGCGGGTGCTGGGCCAGAGTCAGCGCAACATGGCGCTGGCCTATGCCTTTGAGTTTTTTCTGGTGGGCTTGCTGGCCAGCGGCTTGGGGGTGCTGATCGGCTATGCGGTGCACCATGTGTTCGTGCTCCTGCTCGCCGGCCTGGTCGAGTCGCAATTGCCTGCACCGGGTGTCATGCCCGCTTTGCTGGGGCTGGGCATGGGCCTGACCCTGATGATGGCCTTTGGCCTGCCGCCTGTTTTGCAATTGGCGCAGGTGCCGCCGCTGCGGGTGATCCGGCGCGACGTGGGCAATCTGCGGCCCGCATCCGGCGCGGTGCTGCTCTTGGGCGTCAGTGGATTTGCAGCCTTGCTGCTGACGGTCAGCAGTGACTTCAAGCTGGGCCTGATTGCCGTTGGTGGCTTTGCCGGGGCGGTGCTGTTTTTTGCCCTGGTCAGTGCGCTGGCCGTTTGGCTGCTGCGCGTGAGTGTTCGGGAGAGCAGTGCGCCACGCTGGCTGGTGCTGGCCACCCGACAGGTGGCTGCTCGGCCGGCTTATGCGGTGGTGCAGGTCAGTGCGCTGGCGGTGGGCATGTTGGCGCTGGTCTTGCTCGTGCTCTTGCGCACCGATCTGATTCGCAGCTGGCAGCAGGCCACGCCGCCCGATGCGCCCAACCGCTTTGTGATTAACGTCCAACCCGAGCAGGGGCCCGCTTTTGAGCAAACCCTGCGCGAAGCGGGCGTGCAGCGGTACGACTGGTACCCCATGATCCGGGGCCGCTTGGTGGCCGTCAACGGCGCGCCGGTGTCCCCGCAGGACTACTCGGACGACCGGGCTCAGCGCTTGGTGGAACGTGAGTTCAACCTCTCGCACACCGACCAACTGCCGCCGAACAACCCGGTGGTGGCCGGCCGTTGGACGCCCCAGGAGCGTGAGGGCCTGAGCGTCGAAGAAGGCCTGGCGCGCACGCTGCGGCTCAAGCTCGGCGATCAACTCAGCTTTGACATTGCCGGGCAAACCGTCTCGGCCCGCATCACCAGCTTGCGCAAGGTGGACTGGGGCTCGATGCGCGTCAACTTCTTTGTGATCTTCCCGCAAGCCGAGATGAAGGATGTGCCACTGACTTACATCTCGGCCTTTCGTGCGCCCGAAGGCGCCACTCGCATCGAAGGGGGGAAGCGGGTGAGCTTTGACAACCAACTGGTGCGCCGATTCCCGAACATCACCAACGTCGACATGACCGCCACCATCTCTCAGGTGCAGCGGGTGCTGGGCCAGGTCATTCGTGCGGTTGAGTTTTTGTTTGGCTTCACGCTGGCGGCAGGCTTGGTGGTGCTGTTTGCCGCAGTTACCGCCACCCGCGAGGAGCGCACCCGGGAATTTGCCATCATGATGGCGCTGGGCGGCCGTGCCAAGCTCCTGCGTCAGGTGCAGCGGGCCGAGCTGGCCGGGGTGGGTTTGCTGGCAGGCGCGCTGGCCTCGGCGGTGGCCTCGGGGGTGGGATGGGCCTTGGCGCACTTCGTCTTCGACTTTGAATGGACCGCCTCGCCACTGGTGTTGCTCGCCGGTAGCGCGGCCGGCGCACTGCTGGCCTTGGCGGCCGGATGGTGGGGTCTGCGCTCGGTGCTCACCACGCCCGTGGTCGAGACGCTGCGGCGCGCGCAGTGACATCGGACGGGGCGACAATCGGCAAGATGTCGACCGAAGAATTCACCCCTGCGACCCCACCCTTTGAGACCCCCTATGAATGGATAGGCGGTGAAGACCGCATTGCGGCGCTGGTCGAGCGCTTTTACGACCTCATGGATCTGGAGCCCGACTACGCCGACTTGCGCCGCGCCCATGGGACAGACTTGGTCAATGCCCGCCAGCGCCTGTTCTGGTTCTTGTGCGGCTGGATGGGCGGGCCGGAGCACTACACCGAACGCTTTGGCCACCCGCGCCTGCGCATGCGCCACATGCCCTTTTCAATCGGGCTGGCTGAACGCGATCAGTGGCTGGCTTGCATGGATCAGGCCATGCAGGAGACAGGCGTCGATGACGCCTTGCGCCGCCGCCTGAACAGTTCCTTCTTCCAGACGGCCGACTGGATGCGCAACCGCGGTGATCCGGCCTAGCGGTGCGCTACTCCCACAGAGACTGGCATTCCCATTGAGACTGGCACGCCTTCAAAGTTAGAGGAGTCGGAGCGGCGCGGTGATGGAATCTGTGATCAGGAGCCAGTGCCAGATCAGCCGCCCGATCGCGCCGAGGGCGGCGCTCCCACAGAGACTGGCATTCCCGCAAAGACTGGCATTCCCATTGAGACTAGCGCCCCCGCAAGGACTGGCGCGCCCTGAGAATGGGGGGTGGGAGCCGCGCGGCGATGCGGCGAGGGGTGGGGTATGGCCGCCTTTCCAAAGGCCGTTCAGCCCTGCATCAGCAGCACCACCAGTGCGCCAGCGCCGCCGTCGGCTGGCCTGGCCTGGACAAAGGCCATCACTTCTTTTTTCTGCACCAGCCAGCTGTTGACCCGGTTC
>JAXITB010000123.1:0-7471 GCA_034680305.1 Polaromonas sp.
CGCTAAAGGCTCAGCTCGCCGATGCCGCCGCTGCGGCCGCCTGCGCCGCTAGGGCGGTGATGTCCTGCCAGCGTCCCTGATTGAGCGCATCGGCCGGGGTCAGCCAGGAGCCGCCGACCATGGCCACGTTGGGTTGACTTAAAAACTCACCGAGGTTAGACAGCGCAACGCCGCCGGTGGGACAAAAACGCATGTCGGGCAAAGGGCCGGCCAGGGCCTTGAGCATCCCCACGCCGCCAGCCTGCGCAGCTGGAAACAGTTTGACCAGACCAAAACCGTGGTCGCGGGCGCGCATCACCTCGCTGGGCGTCATTGCACCGGGAATGAAGGGCAGCCGCGCATCGATGGCTGCTTGTGCCAGCGCGTCGCTCAAGCCAGGCGACAGGGCAAAGCGCGCCCCGGCATCGCGGGCCTGAAGCATTTCCGGTGCCCGGGTCACCGTGCCCGCGCCCACATGCATGCCAGGTACTTGGCGAGCCACTGCCTCGATGGCCGGCAGGCCAGCGGCATGACGCAGGGTGATCTCCATCACATCGATGCCCCCGGCGAGCAGGGCGTGGGCCAGCGGCACCGCCTGGGCCACATCGGTGATGACGATGACCGGCACCACCCGGGACTGAAAGCGAGGGCGATCCCACGCTGTTGATTCAAGAGTCATGATCGGTTCTTGTGATGCGTTAAAACAATCCCAGCAAGGGCGAGGCACCGGCTTCGGCCGGGCCCGCATGCTGACGAAACAGGGCAAACAGGTCGCGGCCGCAACCGCGCTGCCGGTCGCTCAGATCGGGCTGCTCCAGCGGTCGCGCGGCCAGCGTCGCTGCGTCGACTTCCAGGGTCAATTCCTGACGGTCGGCATCGAGCGTGATCCAGTCGCCATCGCGCACCCGTGCGATGGCCCCGCCGGCCAGCGCCTCCGGCGTCGCATGGATGGCCGCGGGCACTTTGCCCGAGGCACCCGACATGCGACCATCAGTCACCAAGGCCACCGCATGGCCGCGGTCTTGCAGGATGCCCAGAATCGGGGTGAGCTTGTGCAGTTCGGGCATGCCGTTGGCCTGCGGCCCCTGGAAGCGCACCACCGCCACAAAGTCTCGGTCGAGCTGACCCTGCTTGAACAGCAGCTCCAACTGCTTTTGGTCAGACAGCACCACCGCCGGCGCGCGTACGCGACGGTGCTGCGGCTCAATGGCCGAGACCTTGATCACCGCCCGCCCCAGATTGCCCGTCAGCAACCGCAAGCCGCCATCGGCACTGAAGGGCCGGTCCACCGGCCGCAGCACCGTCTCGTCGGCCGACTTTTCAGGCACTGGACGCCAGCGCAACTGGCCTTGGTCCCGCCAGGGTTCGCGGGTGTAATGCTGCAGGCCTGGCCCCATGATGGTCTGTACCGACTCATGCAGCAGACCGGCGCGCAGCAGCTGGGCGATGAGAAAGCCCATGCCGCCGGCCGCATGGAAATGGTTCACATCGGCCTTGCCGTTGGGATAGACCCGCGCCAGCAAGGGCACCACCGCTGACAGATCGGCAAAGTCGTCCCACTGCACCACCCAGCCCGCCGCGCGGGCCATGGCCACCAGATGCAGGGTGTGATTGGTCGAGCCGCCCGTGGCCAACAAGCCGACGATGCCGTTGACCACCACGCGGGCATCGACCTGCTGACCGACGCCAGCGCCGTTCTGTCCGGCCAGCGCCACCGCCTGCGCCACGGCCGCATCGGTCAGGGCCTCGCGCAGGGGCGTACCCGGATTGACGAAAGAAGAGCCGGGCAAATGCAGGCCCATGATCTCCATCAGCATCTGATTGGAGTTGGCCGTGCCATAAAAGGTGCAAGTACCTGGGCCATGGTAGGCGGCCTGCTCGGCATCGAGCAGGGCCTCGCGGTCGACCAGCCCTTCGGCAAACTGCTGCCTGATCTTGGCCTTGGTGTCATTGGCCAAGCCGGAAGTCATGGGACCGGCCGGTACGAACACCGCCGGCAGATGCCCGAACTGCAAGGCGCCCATCAGCAGGCCGGGCACGATCTTGTCGCACACGCCCAAAAACATGGCGGCATCGAACACCCGATGCGACAGCCCCACGGCGGTGGCCAGGGCGATCACATCGCGAGAGAACAGCGACAACTCCATGCCGTCTTCGCCCTGCGTGATCCCGTCGCACATGGCCGGCACGCCACCGGCCACCTGCGCGGTGGCCCCCAGGCTGCGGGCATGGCGCCGGATGCGCTCGGGGTATCTTTCATAGGGCTGATGGGCCGACAACATGTCGTTGTAGGCGGTGATCACCCCAAGGTTGGGCGCGCGCTCCTGCCTAAGGACCAGCTTGTCATGGGCCGGCATGGCGGCATAGGCATGGGCGGCATTGGCGCAGCCCATGCCGGCGCGCGAAGGCCCACTCTTGCGCGCCGCCTCAAGTACCGCCATGTACGCCCTGCGGCTGTCCATGCTGCGCTGCTCGATGCGTGCGGTGACCTCCAACAAACAGGGATGAGGTGCAGGGCTCATGGGGACATCCAGACGGCCACTGGGGCCTGGGTTTGGTGCAAAACATGGGAGATGGGATGAATCAGCTCAGCTGTGCCACAGGCACGCTGGAGTACGTCGATCTTGTCGGCGCCGCTGATCGGCAAAATGATGTGCCTGGCCTTGAGCAACTGGGCCAGCGTCTGGGTGATGCGGGCGTGAGGCACCTGCGCCGGCACGCAATCGGCCTGGACTGGCAGGCAGGCCCGGCTGAAGTTCGGGTCAAGCGCCTGTGCCCACTGCGCCATACCAGGAAAGATCGAGGCGGTGTGGCCGTCGGCCCCCATGCCGAGAATCAGCACATCGGCCGGCCCGAGCGCGCGCAGGGCCTCATCGGCCTGATCGGCCAGCACCTGCACCGACGGCAAAGGCTCGGCCGCTTGCGCGACCATCGGCACGAAGCGCGCCTTTGCAGCAACACCCTGCAGCAGATGCTGGCGCACCAACGCCGCATTGCTGTCGGGGTGGCCCGTGGGTACGCAGCGCTCGTCGGCCAGGCTGATCTGCACCCTCGTCCAGTCCAGGGGCTGCCCGCTCAAGGCCTTCATCAACGCCACCGGTGATTTGCCGCCTGAAACACACAGGTGCGCCTGCCCCCGTTGGGCGATGGCTTGCCGCAATCGCTCGGCCACGTCTTCGGCCAGGGCCCCGGTGATCTGATCGGCCGGCCACTGCACCCACAATGGCTGCGCGCCCGATCCGGGCAGCCGTGTGGGCCACTCAAGGGCGATGCGATCCATCAGGACTCCTCGAACCAGGTCAGTCCTTCTCGGGCCATCAGCGCCGACGAAGGCGCTGGCCCCCAACTGCCGGCCGGGTAGGGGCGCGGCTTGTCGTCCATGGCTTGCCAGCCGTGCAAGATGGGCTCGACCCAACGCCAAGCGGCCTCGAGCTCATCGCGCCGCATGAAGTGGGTCAGACGGCCCTTGATGACGTCGATCAAGAGCCGCTCGTAGGCCTCGGCACGGCGCTTGTCCGACGAAGACTGCAGATCCAGCTCGAGCTTGACCGGGTGCAAGGTCATGCCCGAGCCAGGTTCTTTGACCATCAGGCCCAGGTGAATGGACTCCTCGGGCTGCAAGGTGATGATGAGTCGATTGGGTTGATGATTGGGGCCGCTGCCAAAGATCGAAAACGGCTGCTCGGCAAACTCGATGATGATCTGCGAATGGCGCCGCGCCATGCGCTTGCCGGTGCGCAGGAAAAACGGCACATTGGCCCAGCGGGCGTTGTCGATGTGCGCGCGCAGGGCCACAAAGGTTTCGGTTCGGCTGCCTGGGGCCACCCCGTCTTCCTGCAAATAGCCCTTGACCGACTGGTCGTCAGCCACACCTGGCCCGTACTGGCCGCGCACCGTGTCGCGCCCGATGTCGGCCGGGGCCATCTTGCGCAGCGAGCGCAGAACCTTGAGCTTTTCGTCGCGCACATCGTCGGCATCGAGCGAAATGGGCGGCTCCATGGCCACGATGCACAGCAGTTGCAGCAGGTGGTTTTGCACCATGTCACGCAGTGCGCCGGCACCGTCATAAAAGCCGGCCCGGCTGCCCACGCCCACGGTCTCGGCCACTGTGATCTGCACGCTCTTGATGAAAGGCGCGCGCCACAGGGGCTCGAACATGGCGTTGCCAAAGCGCAGCACCATCAGGTTTTGTACCGTCTCCTTGCCCAGATAGTGGTCGATGCGATAGATCTGGTCTTCGCGGAAATGGCGGGCCACCTCGCGGTTGATGGTCTGGGCCGATGCCAGATCGGTGCCCAAGGGTTTTTCCAGTACGACGCGCGAGTTGGCATCAACCAGACCGGCGGCGTGCAGGTGCGCGCAGATGTCGGTGAACAGCCCGGGGGCGGTGGCCAGGTAAAAGACACGCAGGCGAGCCGACAGCGACAACGCCGCCAACGCGCCATAGGCGGCCCCATCGGTGACGTTCAGGCTCACATAGTGCAACCGGTCCATAAAGCGCTGCCAATGCACCGGGTCAAAGGACTGTGGCTCAATGAACTGGGGCGAGCGATCGCCGATGAATGCCAGATACTGCTCTCGCGTCCAGGGCTGGCGACCGACCGCGATGATGCGAGCAGAAGTCTCCAGCCGGTCGTGCAAATGCGCCATGTACAGCGCGGGCAACAGCTTGCGAAACGACAGATCGCCGGCACCGCCGAAGATCACGATGTCCTGATCGGACGGGCCGGACTCAGAAGTCATGGATGACGAACCCCGCAACGGCCGCAGCCGCCCCTGGGTGCCTGTGTTGGTAACTCAGTAAAAACAAACAAGACCTTGATGCAGACCTCAGCGAGCCTCTCGGTCATGGAAAACTCTCGCCATTTTTCCAAATGATCATTGGCAAAAACTCAAAGCTGACACCAGAATTGATTGGTTGAAGGTACGAATTTGTAACTTAGTTACATGATTTCGTCAAGCGATCGGCAAGTGCCCACCCTTGCGCGAGCAGACCCGCGCGGCCGCTGCGGCGACAATTCGGACACCGCCTGGGGCGGTTTCTGGCTTGAAGCGACAATGCAGCCATGAGCCCCGAGCAGTATGTTCAGCAAAAAGCGGCCGCATCGGGCAGCAGCTTCTATTACGCATTTCTGTTCTTGCCCAAGGACAGGCGAGCCGCCATCACCGCGTTCTACGCGTTTTGCCGGGAGATCGACGATGTGGTCGATGAGGTGCAAGACCCCGGGGTCGCGCAAACCAAGCTGGCTTGGTGGCGCAGCGAAATCGCATCGGCCTATGGGGGCCAGCCTCAGCACCCTGCGCTCAAGGCCCTCATGCCCTGGGCGCCGGTCTACGGCATCACGGCGACACACCTGCTGGCCGTGGTCGATGGCTGCGAGATGGACTTGCAACAAAGCCGCTACCTCGACCTGCCCGCCCTGATGCGCTACTGCCACCTGGTGGCCGGCATCGTGGGCGAGGTGGCCGCACGCATCTTCGGTCAAACGCAGGACGCGACCACCGCCTACGCCCACAAGCTCGGTCTGGCCTTCCAGTTGACCAACATCATTCGCGATGTGGGTGAAGACGCCATGCGCGGTCGCATCTACTTGCCCATCAGCGAGTTGCAGCAGTTTGACGTCAAGGCCCACGAAATCCTGGATCGACGGTACTCCGAGCGATTTACAGCGCTCATGCGCTTTCAGGCCGAGCGCGCCCTGGGCATCTATGAGGAGGCACTGGCGCTGCTGCCGGCGGCCGACCAACGGGCCCAAAAGCCGGGCCTGATGATGGCCAGCATCTACCGCACCTTGCTGCGCGAGATCCAGGCCGATGGCTATCAGGTGCTGCACCAGCGGGTCAGCCTGACCCCGCTGCGCAAGTTCTGGCTGGCCTGGAAGACTCAGGCCTTCGGCCGCGTCGTCTGATGCGCGTGGGCATCGTTGGCGCGGGCTGGGCCGGCTGCGCCGCTGCGGTCCAGGCCATGCGCCAGGGCCACGAGGTGCAGCTGATCGAGGCGGCCCGGCAGGCCGGCGGTCGGGCCCGGCGCCTGGATATCGAGCACCGAGGTCAAACCTGGCCGGTGGACAACGGGCAGCACATCCTGATCGGGGCCTACACACAGACCCAGCAACTCATGCGCGAGCTCGGGCTCCAGCCCGAGCAGCATCTGCAGCGCCTGCCCCTGTCACTGACCTTTGCCGATGGCTTGGGGCTGCAGCTGCCCCGCTGGCCCCGCTGGGCACCCCCGACCGGGGCAGTGGCC
Source organism: Polaromonas sp. (assembly GCA_034680305.1). Taxonomy (GTDB): domain Bacteria; phylum Pseudomonadota; class Gammaproteobacteria; order Burkholderiales; family Burkholderiaceae_C; genus Polaromonas. The sequence continues at coordinate 6,227 of JAXITB010000123.1, forward strand.
CTGGGGGTGCTGAACGCGCGCGGCTGGCGCTGGCCAGACAAGCTGGCGCTGCTGAAATGCGCCTGGCAGTGGCAACGCGCCGGCTTTGCTTGCGAGGCACACACCACGGTGGCGCAGCTGTGCGAGGGCCTGACGGCCGTCGTCACCCGCGAGCTGATCGAGCCCTTGTGCGTGGCTGCACTCAACACCCCGGCCCAGCGGGCCAGCGGGCAGGTCTTTCTGCGCGTGCTGCGCGACGCCCTGTTTGACAGCCCCGGCGGCTCGGACCTGCTGCTGCCCACCACTGACCTGAGCCAGCTCTTGCCCGACGCGGCCTTGCGGGCCTTGCAACAAGGTGGGCAGGCGGCTCGCCTGGGAGCCCGGGTGCTTGACCTACAGGCCTCAGGCCGGCAGTGGGCGCTGCAGATCCAGCAAGACGGTGCCACCAGCGAGGAGCGCTTCGATGCCCTGGTGCTGGCCTGCCCGGCCGGCGAGGCGATGCGACTGGTGCAGGGACTGCCCGGCGCGGCCCGCTGGAAAGACCAGGCCGATGCGCTCGCCTACGAAGCCATCGCCACGGTCTACGCCTGGGCGCCCGGTGCCCGCCTGAATCAGCCCATGGTGGCCCTGCGCGAAGGCGAACAGGCCCCCGCTCAATTCGTGTTCGACCGCGGGCAACTGGGCGGGCCGGCCGGCCTGCTGGCCTTTGTGGTCAGCGCCAGTCCCAGCGATCGGCCGGCCCTGCAGGCGGGTGTGCTGGCCCAGGCCAGCCGGCAATTGGGCTTGCACGGTTTGGAAGTGGCGCAAACCGTGATCGAGCGCCGGGCCACCTTTGCCTGCACACCGGCCCTGCTGCGCCCGCCCATGCAGATCCTCACCGGCGATGACCGCCTGCTGGCCTGCGGCGACTACGTGCAGGGGCCCTACCCGGCCACGCTAGAAGGCGCAGTGCGCTCGGGCCTGGCCGCCGGCCAAGCGCTGGGGCGCTAGGCGGCACCGCCCAAAGACAGAGCCGCCATCAGCAAATGGGAGTGGGAGCCGCGCCCTCGCGGCGATGCTCGGGTGTTGCTCCCTCTCCCTCTGGGAGAGGGAGGGGGTGAGGGCATGAGCCTTCAAGGCCCGCACGGCGGCGATGCGGTGCTCGATCAATTGCCCCATCGCGCCGAGGGCGGCGCTCCCACAAAGACAGAGCAGCCCTCGAAAGGGGTGGAGTGGGAGCCGCGCCCTCGCGGCGATGCTCGGGTGTTGCTCCCTCTCCCTCTGGGA
>JAXITB010000124.1:0-7462 GCA_034680305.1 Polaromonas sp.
CGGTGCGGGAGCAGCAGCAGGAGCGGGGGCGGGAGCCGGTGCGGGCTCTTTCTTGCCACATGCAGCCAGAGCAGCGGCGGCGACGATGGCTGCCAGAGCGAGAGACTTGTTCATTTTTTGATTCCTTGATGAATGAGAAAAATATTTTCCACTTCCCAGAAAGCCTGACCATTGCTGCCCGAGGCTTTCCGCCAGATTGAGCAACTCGAGCTCACCCAACCCAGCCCGCTAGTATAAGCCCTAATGAGACTTTTGTGTAGGTCTAAGCCCTGCAGAGCCATTGGGCTTGAGCCGGAATCCAAGCCCCAAAAAAAGGTCTGCGCCGGTTTGGAGGACAGGGCGCCCACCGGCAGGGACGTCTGCAAAGCGAGCTTCGCAGCCCCTTGTCCCGCCCCCCGTCCCTCCATTAGCCAAGCGACTAACGCGGCACAAGGCCCTGCTCGGACCGCTCAGAGGCCACTGGCCTTTCGAAGGCCCTCGCAGCCGCTCAAGGTCGATCGACAGCCTCCAGCCAGCCATCGGCCAACCACTGCTCGATCGACTGGGCCGCTGCAGGACTCATCCGCCTGAGCGAGGTGGCCGGCAGGTGCTGCTCATCGGCCAGCATGCGCAGCACCCGCGCATCCGAACCGGAAACCACAAAGGCCTCGCCATTGATGAAGACATGGTGCTCGTCGTACAACATGCGCGAACGCGGGTGCAAACGCACACCCTGTCCCTGGCGCAGGCGCTCAGGTCCGGCTTCGAACCAGACACTGGCCTTGGGCTCGCTCAGATATTCGCCCAGAGCGCAGGCCAGGGCCCGCGGATCACGCAAGGCCCGCTCAAGCGCGCGGCCAGCGAAATCGAGCAAGGCGGTTGGCACGGCGGCGGGCGCATGGGTGGCCTGCTGAGACGGGTCACGGTAGAGCATCGGCGCCAGGTCGGCCAACTCGTCCTGCGCCCGGTCGGCCAGTCGGGTGAGCAAGGCCGAAGCCAACTCCTGCCGGGCCGGCGCCCGAAAGCCGATGGAGTAGGTCATGCAAGCATCTTCAGATCCGTCGGCACTGGCCACCGCCACCCCGTCATGGGCGTAGCGGGGCGGCAGATAAAGCATATCGCCGGCGTGGAGCACCATCTCTTGCTGGGGCTGAAAGTCGCGCAGAATCTTCAAGGGCACCCCGTCTTGCAGGCTCAGATCAGTCTGGGCGCCGATCTGCCAGCGCCGGCTACCGCTGGCCTGAAACAGGAACACATCGTAGCTGTCGAAGTGGGGCCCGACGCCACCACCTTCGCTGGCATAGGAGATCATCAGGTCATCGAGCCGCGCGTCGGGAATGAAGCGAAAGCGCTGCATCAACTCGTGCGCTCCCGCGTGGTGCAGGTCGACTCCTTGCACCAAGAGGGTCCAGCCGGGTTGTTTCAATGGCGGCAGAGCCCGCCGAGGAAATGGACCGTGCCGCATTTGCCAAGCCGGTTCATTTCGTCGACCACCCGCGGTGCAGGCAATCAGGCGTGACTCGACCTCCTCCCGAGCCGCCAGCGCAAACAGCTGCGCCGGCGTCAGCAGCGGCTTGAAGTCGGCAATGGCCTGGCGTACGAGCAGGGGACGCTTTTGCCAGTGTCGACGCATGAACTGGCGGGGGCTCAGACCGCCCAGGAGACTCAAGGCTTGTGATGGTTCCATGGGACAATTGTCGGATGAAAATTTCTGAGTCCTGTGTGGTGGGCCTGACCTGGGTGATGAAAGACACCCTGGGCGATGTGCTCGATGAACTCGATGAACCGATTGAGTTCCTGATGGGCGGTCGCGACCTGCTTGCGGCCGTCGAGCAAGGCCTGATCGGAAAAGAAGCCGGCGACAAGGTTGACCTTCATCTGGAGCCTGAGCAAGCCTTTGGCGACTACGACGACCAGCGCGTCTTTTTGGAAGCGCGAAACCTGTTCCCGGCCGAACTCGAAGAGGGCATGCTCTATGAGGGCAGCGCCCTGCCCGCCGGGGCCGGTCTTCAGGCGCCCACCGACCTGATGTACACCGTGACCGACATCTACCCGGATCACGTGGTCATCGACGGCAACCATCCGCTGGCCGGCATGGCGATCCGCCTTCACATTCGCATCGCCTCGGTGCGCGAGGCCCGCCTTGAAGAAGTCGGCGCGGGCACCCTGGGCACTGGCTTTTTCAAACTGGAGTCGGCCCCCGCGGTGCCCGGCGACGACAAGCACCTGCACTGAGCCTGCGTTCGGCCATCGGCCAATGGCCGCTTGCTCGCCCTGACGGCGCATTGCACTGTCAGGCTGGTGCTTGTTTCACCCCGATTCCCGCAAGCCGGGCGGCCGCGAGGCGGCCTCCGAATAGGAGGCCGCGCTGCTCAGCCCTTGCCGGTCGATCCGTAGCCACCCTCGCCGCGCTGACTGGCGACAAACTCGCTGACCACGTTGAACTGGGCTTGTACCACCGGCACGATCACCAACTGCGCGATCCGCTCCATCGGCTCGATGGTGAAGGCGGTGCTGCTGCGGTTCCAGGCGCTGACCATGAGTTGGCCCTGATAGTCGCTGTCGATCAATCCGACCAAGTTGCCCAGCACGATGCCGTGCTTGTGCCCCAGGCCGGAGCGGGGCAGGATCAGTGCCGCATAGGCCGGGTCTTGCAAATACATCGCCATGCCCGTGGGCAGCAGTTGCCAAGCGCCGGGCTGCAGCGTTAGGGCTTGGTCCAGACAGGCGCGCAAATCGAGCCCCGCGCTGCCGGGGGTGGCATAAGCCGGCATGGCCTGATGCAGTCGCGCATCGAGAATCTTGATGTCCACTTTCATGCGGGGTTCTTTCTGAGGTCCTGGGCGATGCGCTCGATCAGACGGGTCGCCAGTTGCGATTTGGGCGCGCGGGGCAATTCCTGGGCGCCCTGGGCATCGACCAGCAGCAAAGCGTTGTCGTCAAGCCCAAAGGTCTGAGGGCCGATGTTGCCGACCAGCAAAGGCACGCCCTTGCGTTCGCGCTTGGCGCTGGCCTGGGCCAGCAGGTCATGGCTTTCGGCCGCAAACCCCACGCAGTACAGGTGGCCACTGCGGGCGCGCGGTGAGCGAGCCACGCTGGCCAAGATGTCGGTGTTCTCAACGAATTGCAGGGCTGGCGCATCGCCGTCCTGCCCTTTCTTGATCTTGCGCTCGGCCGCTTGGGTCGGCCGCCAGTCGGCCACCGCGGCTGTGGCCACAAACACGCTGGCTTTCTCGGCCAGGGGCTCCACCGCCTGCCACATCTGCTCGGCCGATCGCACATCGATGCGCCTGACGCCGCGCGGGGTGGGCAAGCTCACTGGGCCAGCCACCAGGCTGACCTCGGCGCCGGCGCGCCAGGCCGCCTGAGCGATGGCAAAACCCATCTTGCCACTGGACAAATTGGTGATGCCGCGCACCGGGTCCATGGCTTCGTAGGTGGGGCCAGCCGTCACCAGCACATGCTGGCCAGCCAGGGCTTTGGGGGTAAAAAACGCGATCAACTCCTCCAGGAGTTCGTCGGCCTCGAGCATGCGTCCGTCGCCGACCTCGCCACAGGCTTGCTCGCCGCTGCCTACGCCCAGCACGTGGGCGCCGTCGGCGCTCAATTGCTTGACATTGCGCTGCGTGGCCGGGTGGGCGTACATCTCGCGGTTCATGGCTGGCGCAAGAATCAGCGGCACCTGAGCGATCGGTCGGGCCAGACACATCAGGCTGAGCAGATCGTCGGCCTGCCCGTGCAACAGTTTGGCCATGAAGTCGGCGCTGGCTGGCGCCACCACGATGGCGTCGGCCTGTCTGGACAGGTTGATGTGAGCCATGTTGTTGCCCTCGCGGGCATCCCACTGGCTGGTGTAGACCGGCCGTCCGCTCAGGGCCTGCAAAGTCACTGCCGTGATGAACTGTGTGGCCGCTTCGGTCATGACCACCTGCACCGTGGCCCCGGCTTTGACCAAGGCGCGGCACAGCTCGGCCGACTTGTAGCAGGCGATGCCGCCGGACAGGCCCAGCACCAAGTGCTTGCCCGACAGCGCTGTGGAAGGCTCGGAAGCGTTCATGGCGCGACTGTAACGGATGCCGAAGCGCCCGACCGGCCGCCAGGCCCAATCGGCCCCAGGGCCGCCCCTATAATCTTCGTTTACCACCTCAAGGAACTTGCGGTTCCTTCCTGACATGACCAAATTTGTCTTCGTCACCGGCGGTGTGGTGTCCTCCCTCGGCAAGGGAATCGCCTCAGCCTCCCTCGCAGCGATCCTGGAATCGCGAGGCCTCAAAGTCACTCTGATCAAGCTCGATCCCTACATCAACGTCGACCCCGGCACCATGTCGCCCTTTCAGCATGGCGAGGTGTTCGTGACCGACGACGGCGCCGAGACCGATCTGGACCTGGGCCACTACGAACGCTTCATCACGACGCGCATGCGTCGCAGCAACAACTTCACCACCGGCCAAATCTACAAGAGCGTGCTCGAAAAAGAGCGCCGTGGCGACTACCTGGGCAAGACGGTGCAGGTGATTCCGCACATCACCAACGAAATCCAGGAATATGTCAGGCGTGGTGCCGGTGTCGGCACGGCCGATGCTGTCGACGTGGCCATCGTCGAGATCGGCGGCACGGTCGGCGACATCGAGTCCCTGCCCTTCCTGGAGGCGGTGCGGCAGATGAGCTTGAAGATGGGGCCCAACAACTCGGCCTTCGTCCACCTGAGCTATGTGCCCTGGATCGCCGCCGCCGGCGAACTCAAGACCAAGCCGACCCAGCACACCGCCCAAAAGCTCCGGGAAATCGGCATTCAGGCCGATGTGCTCCTGTGCCGGGCCGACCGCCGCATTCCCGACGAAGAGCGCGCCAAGATTTCGCTGTTTTCCAACGTGCCCGAGTGGGGCGTGATTTCCATGTGGGATGTAGACACCATCTACAAGGTCCCCCGCATGCTGCACGAACAGGGCCTGGATGGGCTGATCTGCGACAAACTGCGCCTGAACACGCCGCCGGCCAGTTTGGCGCGCTGGGACCAGTTGGTGCACGAAACCGAGCATCCGGTGGCCGAGGTCCGGATTGCCATGGTGGGCAAGTACGTCGACCTGTCCGACAGCTACAAATCGCTCAACGAAGCGATCCGCCACGCCGGCATGAAGAACCATGCGCGTGTCCTGATCGAATACGTCGACTCCGAAACCCTGACCGCCGACAACGTCTCGCAGTTGGCCCGCTTCGACGCCATCTTGGTGCCCGGCGGCTTTGGCAAGCGCGGCATTGAGGGCAAGATCTGCGCGGCGCGGTTTGCCCGCGAAAACAAAGTGCCCTACCTTGGGATCTGCCTGGGCATGCAGGTGGCCACCATCGAATTTGCCCGCCATGTGGCCGGGCTGAACGATGCCAATTCCACCGAGTTCGAGCCGGCCAGTCCTCACCCGGTGATCGCGCTGATCACTGAATGGAAAGACGCGGACGGCACCATCAAGACCCGCAGCGAAAAATCTGATCTTGGCGGCACCATGCGCCTGGGCGCCCAAAGCTCTGATGTGGCCCGCGGCACCCTGGCCCACCAGATTTACGGCGACGTGGTGACCGAGCGACACCGCCACCGCTACGAAGCCAATGTGAATTACCTCGATCGCTTGCGCGCCTGCGGTCTGGTGATTTCCGCGCTAACCCAACGCGAGCAACTCACCGAGATCGTCGAGTTGCCGCAAAGCGTACATCCCTGGTTCATGGGCGTGCAGTTTCACCCGGAGTTCAAGTCCACCCCTTGGGATGGTCATCCGCTGTTCAATGCTTACATCAAGGCGGCGCTTGACCACCACGGCTCGGGGAAGTCGCTGAAAGTGGCGGCATGAACGCAGCGATGGGCAGGAAGGTCGGTCCATGAAGCTCTGTGGCTTCGACGTGGGCCTGGACCGGCCATTTTTTCTCATTGCAGGCACTTGCTCCATCGAGGGACTTGAGATGTCCCTGGAGGTGGCCGGCCAGCTCAAGGACATTTGCGCGCCGCTGGGTATCCCGCTCATTTACAAGGGCTCCTTCGACAAGGCCAACCGCTCCTCAGGCAGCAGCCAGCGCGGCGTGGGCATGGACGCCGGCCTGAAGATCCTCGACGAAGTGCGGCGCCAACTCAAGCTGCCGGTGCTCACCGATGTGCATGAGGCGTCCCAGGTCGAGACCGTCGCCAGCGTGGTCGACGTCCTGCAAACCCCCGCCTTCCTGTGTCGACAAACCGACTTCATTCGCGCCGTGGCCCAATCGGGCAAGCCGGTAAACATCAAAAAAGGGCAGTTTCTCGCGCCCTGGGACATGAAGAACGTGGTCGACAAGGCTAAGGCGGCGGCCCGCGAAGTCGGCTTGAGCGAAGACCGTTTCCTGGCCTGCGAGCGCGGGGTGAGCTTTGGCTACAACAACCTGGTGGCTGACATGAGCAGCCTGGCCCAGATGCGTGAGACCGGGGCGCCGGTGGTCTTCGATGTGACCCATTCGGTGCAAAAGCCCGGCGGCTTGGGCCAGAGCAGCGGCGGTGCCCGCGAGATGGTGCCGGTGTTGGCCAGAGCCGGCGTGGCCGCGGGGGTAGCGGGCCTCTTCATGGAAACCCATCCCCGACCGCAAGAGGCCTGGTCAGACGGGCCCAACGCCGTGCCCCTCAAGCACATGAAGGCCTTGCTGCAAACCCTGGTCACCCTAGACAGCGTGACCAAGGAAAGCGGCTTTTTGGAAAACCACTTCACCGCCTGAATCCCATGCCCAGCGCCTACATCATCGCCAACGTCACCGTCACCGATCCAGCCCAGTACGAGCAGTACAAGAAGCTCTCGAGCATCGCCATGCAGGTCTACGGGGCCGAGGTGTGCGTGCGAGGCGGAGCCATCGAAGTGATTGAAGGCGACTGGCAACCCGAACGTCTGGTTGTCCTCAAATTTCCCTCGACCGAGCAAGCGCGGCGCTTTGAAGCCTCGCCCGAGTACGCCAGCGCCCGCGCCGCCCGACAAGGCGCCGCCGTGATGCGCATGGTGCTGGTCGAAGGGACCTGATTTTTTTATCTCTGCCCATAGAAAGAAAGTGAAATGAGTGCCATCGTTGATATCGTCGGTCGCGAAATCCTGGACAGTCGTGGCAACCCCACGGTCGAATGCGACGTGCTGCTGGAGTCTGGCGTCATGGGCCGTGCGGCCGTTCCCTCAGGTGCATCGACCGGTTCGCGTGAAGCCATCGAATTGCGCGACGGCGACAAGAGCCGCTACCTGGGCAAAGGCGTGCTCAAGGCGGTCGAGCACATCAAGACCGAAATCTCAGAGGCGGTACTTGGCCTCGATGCCAGCGAGCAGGCCTTCCTCGACAAGACTCTGATCGACCTGGACGGCACCGACAACAAAAGCCGCCTGGGGGCCAACGCCATGCTGGCTGTCTCGATGGCAGTCGCCCGCGCGGCCGCCGAAGAGGCCGGCCTGCCGCTGTACCGCTACTTCGGCGGCTCCGGCGGCATGCAGATGCC
>JAXITB010000125.1:0-7460 GCA_034680305.1 Polaromonas sp.
GCACCGGGATCAGGGTGAGAACCCCAGTGTCCGAGCCGCCTTGGCCCTGGACGGCCAGTCGGTCAACGGGCACCCGATCGAAGCGGCCTGCCTGCCCACTCAATTTGCGGCATCGCGCCGCGATCTGCTCGCGCTGCTGCAGCGTCCTTGGGCCATGGTCTTGTGTGTCGGCCAAGCGGGGGGACGCGCCGCCATCGGCATGGAGCGAGTCGCCATCAATGTCAACGATGCGCGTATCCCAGACAACACCGGGCAGCAGCCGATCGATGAGCCGGTCGTCCCCGGCGGGCCGCCCGCCTACTTCAGCACACTGCCCTTGAAAGCCTGCGTACAGTCCTTGAGCGCAGCCGGCTTGCCCGCCGAGGTGTCCAACACGGCCGGCACCTTTGTGTGCAACCATGTGTTCTACAGCCTGATGCACGCGCTGGCAGGGCAGTCTGGCGGTCAGCGTGTGCCGGCCGGCTTTGTCCACCTGCCCTGGCTGCCAGAGCAGGGGCAACCCAGTCTGCCACTGGCCGACATGACGCAGGCGCTGCGTCTGATCATCCAAACCACCTTGCTGACACCCACCGACCTGCGACTGCCCGGTGGGAAGATCAGCTAAGCTCAGGCGATGCCGCGCCGACCCACCGCCCCCGCCGTGAATGCCTACCCCAGCGATCACACCAAAGACAGCCGCCTCGCTGCTGGCCGGCACCGCCAACGGATCGTGCTGTGGCTGCTTGCAGGCTTGGCCAGCCACGGCTTGGCGCTGGCCGAGGCCACGACACCGCTGAGCGCCAGTTGGCGCCTGACCGACGAGACCTGGGAGCTACCCGGCGGCGAAACCATGGGCATGGTCGGTGGCAATGTCCTGCTGGAGGTACGACCTGGCCTGAAACTGGGCGTGGGCTCCTACGGTGCGGTGCGCGGCAATCGTGGCGGCTTCATCACCCTGGGCCTGGCCGCAGAAGGACGCTGGCCACTGAGCGCCGACTGGGCCGCCGAGGCTGGCGCTTTTGTGGGCGGTGGTGGCGGCCGAGGCGGCGCCACACTGGCCGGCGGGGGACTGATGCTGCGCAGCCACCTCGGGCTGTCGTACAGCCTGCAGTCCTGGGGCCATCGAAGCGGGCGACTGAGTCTGGGCCTCTCTCAGGTGGACTTCCCCTCCGGTGTGATCCGCAGCCGGCAACCTTATCTGGCTTACGAGCACGACTTCAACAGCCCGGTTTACTCGGGCTGGAGCCGCCCCCGATCCAGCGGCGAGGGCGGCAAGGCCGAGCCGGCAGCCACCCGGGCCCAATCCTTTGCACTGACCGCGCGCCATTACCGCATCCCTGGTGGCGTGCGTCAAGACAACGGTGCCGCCCAACACCCAACGATGGAACTGCTCGGTGCCCAGTGGACCAGTCAGATTGGCCAAGACACTGAACTGCGGGTGCAGGCCGACGGGGCCATGGGCGGACGCAGTACCGGCTACATGCAAATCCTGCTGGGCCTGGGCCAGCGCTGGGCGATTGCTGATGGCACCACCTTGAAAGTACAAGCCGCGGCCGGGCCGGCCGGTGGAGGCAGCGTCGATACCGGCGGAGGCCTCTTGCTGGAAGCCGGTGTGGCGCTGGAACACGCTTTGACCCGACAACTGGCGCTCGAATGGGGCCTGAGCCGGCTGCAGGCGCCCTCTCGCAGCTTCAAGGCCAACAGCCTGGACGTCCGCCTGGTGCACCACTTTGAGTTGCCCGATGGCCGGGTGCCGCGCTCATCGGCCAGCCTCAGCCGCTTCGAGCACAGGCCGTTGAGGGCGCGCTTGCTCCAGCAGCGCTACCAGGGCTCGACAGCCGACTGGCGCAACCGGCCGGAACTGGCCGTCGACAACCTGGGCATCGCGCTCGACCACTTCCTGACCGAGCCGGGCGGCGATCGACAGGCCTTTCTGACCGGTCAGGGCCTAGCCGCCTACAGTGGTCAAGCTGGTGCCTACATGACCGGCCTCTTCGGCGCCGGCCTGCAGCAAGGCCTGAGCGAGCGCTGGTTTGCGGAAGTCGAGGGCCTGGTTGGGGCGGCCGGCGGGGGCGGCCTGGCCACCGGCAGCGGCTTGGTCGTGCAAGCCAATGCGAGCGTCGGTTATCGGCTCAGCCCCAGCCTGTCGGTGATGCTCAGCGCTGGCCGCATGGCCGCTCCCAATGGGCCATTCAAGGCCAAAGTCGCCGGGCTGGGTCTGGCCTGGCAATTCACCGGCTTGACCCAGCGCTGAGCGCTGGCTGCTGACTCTCGGCGCAGACGACCGGCGGCGGGGCAAAGCCCGCGCCTGATGCCCTTCAAGTGCGACCGACCGACCGCCTGAGCGCTGCCTTGAGCCGGCCCAGCTTCTCGGCCGATTCTTGGTCGCGGCCCGCGTTGTGCAAGGCCTGCCGCACAAAGACGAACAAGAGCAGGGCAAAGCCGGCGGCCAGGGTGGCGATGACGGCGATCAGCGCCTTCTTGGGCTTGGCCTTGCGTTCGGGCGGCTGGGCGGCGTCGAGCACCTGAATGACCGCGCCCTCGCGACTTTCATCGACTCGGGCCAGCTCATACTGGCGGGCGAACAATTCGAACAGGGTCTCGTGGTACTTGAAGTCGCGGAAGCGGCCCACGTAGTCGCTGCCGCCGGCCGCCTGCGGCTCCTGGGCCTCAGCGCGAGCGAGCTGAGTGCGCAGGGCCGACAGTTCGGTCAGGGCCTGCCGGAAATCGGGGGCGGTTTCGCTGAGGTAGCCACGCAGGCTGGCGATCTTGATTTCCTGCGCGGTGATGCCGGCACGCAAGCGCGCGATGCCTTCAACGGCCGCCTGTGGGCTGGATTTGAGGGCGCTGCTGTTGATGCCGCTGGACTTGAGCGCCTGCTCGGCACGCGTCAGGTTCTCCTTGGCCTGCTCGAGCTGCTTTTCGAAAAAAGTGCGCCGTTGCTGCGCCTCGGTGACGGCCAGGCGGGCCAGCAGCTTTTGCAACTCCTCCACATGGGCGTTAGCCAGTTGGGCGGCAAATTTCGGGTCTTTGTCGTCCACCTCCACCGTGATCAAGCCGTCCTTGCTGCCGCTGCTGGCACGCGCCAGCGCCTGCAAGGTCTTGCGCGCATCGTCACGCAGCTTGGCCTCGTAGCGATCAATCAGGCCGAAGCGGTCGATCAATGCATCTTGCACCGTGCGGCTCTTGATGAAGGCCAGGTACTGGTCGGACGGATTTTTCAGGCCGGAAGCGGCACCGGCCAGGCCGCCGAGGGCGCCCAGATTGGCCAACATGCTGGCGGCCGCGCTTTGCTGCTGCTGCGGCGGCAGAAAGCGCACCGTGGCGGTGAAGGTGGGCGTGATGGCAAAGCTCACGCCCAGTGCCGTCAGGCCGACCAGCAGCGGGCCCAGGATGAGCAGGCGCAGGTTGTCGGCCACCACCTGCATCAGGTCGAGCAGGCTGATTTCGTCGTCGTCGGGCGCAGCGCTGGCGCCGGAGGGGCTGGTGTCGTTCATGCCAAGGCTGCCTTCTTCAGTTGCGCAAGGTCTTCAGAGCGGCCACGCCGATCCCGAAGTTCGACAGAATCTGCGTCCAGTCTTTGGCAGCACGGATCAGGAAGTTGTAGCGGCTTTCGCGGTCCATCATGGCTGGCACCACCACCGTATCGCCCGGCATCAACTCGACCGCCTCAAAGCGCCCGCTGCCAAAAAAGCCGCCCCGGTCACGACGGGCGACGATGCTGCCGTCTGCCCGCAAGAGAAAGGCCTGGTCGAGCTCGGCATCTTCGGTCAGGCCGGCGGACTTGATGACCTCACCGACGGTCTTGCCCGGCCGATGGATGAACACATTTTCATTGTTGACCGAGCCCATGGCCGCCACAAAACCGGGCGAGGCCGGCACCACGATGCGGTCGCCGTCTTCAAGCGGCAAGGCCGGCAGCGCGGCGAGGTCTTTGGCCTTGGGGTCCAACTCCAGCGCCACACGGCCATTGCTCTTGACTTCGCGCAAGCGTTCAATTTGACTGCGCAACTGGGCCTGCTGGGCCTGCTGGGCAGCCATTGTGGCCTGTACCTGGGCCGCCCGCTCGCCGCTGGCATTGCTTGCCTGGCTTGTCGCCTGCGACTGGGCCTGGGCCTCCAGACGGCGAATCAGCGCATCGAGGTTTTCCTGCTGGCGCTGGCGCACCGTCTCCCGGGTGAATTCGAGTCCGAACAAATAGGCCTGAGGGGTCAGGCCACCCACACGGGCGATCAGTTGCTGGATGGTCTCACCCGGCTCGCTTTGGTAGATGCCGGGCGCGGCCACTTCGCCTTCCAAGCGGACCAGGCGGGTGCGGCGGTTGACCGGCAAGCGCAGGTCGTTGTGGCTGAAGATGGTCACCACATCCCCAGGCAGCAGGGGCAGGTTCTGGCTGGCGTCTTGGCCGAGCACCAAGCGCCCCAAATTGAAGGGCAGCACCCGGGTACTCAAGCGCTCTTTGTCCATGCGCTCGATGACCGCATAGTCCCAGTTGATCTCATCGGCCAGCCCACGCACCCGCTCGACCAGCTTGCCGCCAGCCAAGGGGGTTTGCAGGTTCTGCACCAACAGGTTCTTGCGGCTGTGATAGCCGGGCGTAATCAGCGCCTCGCGGTCGGGCAGCAAGTCCAGCAGGCGCATGCCTTCGAACCAACGGTAGCGCAGCGACTGAGCCACCGTGCCCTGCAGGGTCACCGCATTGGCAAAAGCCGGGCTGATGGGCAGCACGGTGAGCACATCGCCGTCACGCAGGGCGGTTTGCATGCCCAGCGCATCGAGCGTGATGTCCATGACCTGGCGCGGCGGCGTGCGTTCATTGAGGATGCGCTCGAGCAAGGCCTTGCGCGGGTCGGCCAGCGCCGGCAAAGCACCACCTTGGCCCAGGATCTCGCCCAGAGAACTGCCCGAGGGCTTGAGCTCGTAAATGGCGGTCTGGTCCAGCGCGCCGGTGATGGCCACCCGCGGGCCGGCCGGCGCAATGACGATCACATCGCCGGTTTGCAGCATCAGGTCGCGGCCCTTTTCGCCCTTGCCGATGAAATCGTAGAGATCCAGGGTGGTCAAGGTTTGACCGCCGCGGCGCAACTGGATGTTGCGCATGGACCCGTTGGGGTTCGGCCCGCCGCTGGCAAACACCGCATTGATCAGGGTGCTCAGGCTGGACAGCTGATAGGTGCCAGGCTGCTGCGCCTGTCCGACCACATAGACCTGGATGGAGCGCATCTTGCCCATGGACGCGCTGAGGCTGAAATTGACAAACACCCGGCTCAGGCGCGCCCGCAGCACCGATTCGAGTTCAGGCAAGGCCACCCCGGCCAGCGAGACCACGCCCACCCTGGGCAGGCTGATCTGCCCGTTGCGGTCGATCACATGGCTGCCGGCATAGTCGACCGCCCCCCAGACCTGAATGCGCACCTCGTCGCCCACACCGAGCAGATAGTCGGCCGGCGCAGGCAAGGCGCTGTCGGCCGAATACGCCTGGGCCTGCTGAAACAGCTCACTGCCGTAGATGGGCAAGAGCCGCCCGGTGGTCTCCTGCACGAAGCGCTGGAACTGATTGGGCGCGGGGCGTGCCGCAGGCGGCGGCCGCAGGCGGCTGTCCGGGGCGGCGGCGCTGGGCGCGGCCATGGTGGGCGCGGCCATGCCGGGCGGGGTCATCGCCGGCGCAGTCGTCACGGGCGCAGTCATGGCGGGCAGGTTGAGGTCGGCGCCGGATCGGCCGCCTGAGGTCGTCGCGCCAGGCGTCGCAAAGGCATTGCCCCAAGGACCGGTCTGGGCACTGACGCCCAGACTGATCAGCAAAGGCAGGAGGCGAAGGACATTCTTTAACATGGAACCCCAAGGAAAAGTCAATCAAACCGCCAGCGTCGCCCCTCGAGGGCCAGCCGCGGTCGGTTTCAGTCGGACACCCGATCGGTCACGGCACCGAAGCGGCGGTCTTTGTCTGCAAACCAGGCCAGGGCCTGGTCCATTTCGCCCACAGAAAAATCGGGCCACAACACATCGGTGAAATACAGCTCGGCATAGGCCAGTTGCCACAAAAGAAAGTTGCTGATGCGCGACTCGCCGCCCGTGCGGATCAGAAGGTCCGGGTCAGGCGCATCGGCCATGCTCAGAAAGGGCGCGATGTCTTCCTCGCTCAAGGCATCCGCCGTCTGCCCGGGGTGGGCCGCCTGCCAACGGCGCACGGCCTCCACCATGTCCCACCGACCGCCATAGTTGGCCGCCACCGTCAGGGTGATGCGGGTGTTGCCTGCGGTCTCGTGTCGGGCGTTGGCAATGAGCTTTTGCAGGCGGGCATCAAAACGCGAGATGTCACCAATGACCTTCAGGCGAACGCCATTGAGCCGCATCTCCCGAATCTCTTTTTCTAGGTAAAGCACAAACAAGCTCATCAGGCTAGACACCTCGTCGGCCGGGCGCTTCCAGTTCTCGGAGCTGAAGGCGAACAAGGTCACATGGCTGATCCCCCGGTCCGCGCAGTGCTCGATGATGGCCCTGACCTGACGGGCGCCGCTGGTGTGCCCAAAGGTGCGCGGCAGGCCGCGCTGCTTGGCCCAGCGGCCATTGCCATCCATGATGATGGCCACGTGCCGGGGAACTGCAGCGTCTTGCCAGTGGATCTTGGGGTCGTTCAAGCCGCGTTCCTCGAAGTCAGCCGATCAGGCTGGCAGGCAAAAGTCCGTATTTTATCGCTTGCCAAAGGGGCAAGGATGGGCGGATTCGGGCCGCGAGGCAAGCTCATGCCTTAGGCAGGGTCACGCCAACCTGCCCCTGGTATTTGCCACCCCGGTCCTTGTAAGAGGTTTCGCAGACCTCATCGCTTTCAAAAAACAGAACCTGGGCGCAGCCCTCGCCGGCATAAATGCGTGCCGGCAGCGGGGTGGTGTTGGAAAACTCCAGCGTCACATAGCCCTCCCACTCGGGTTCGAAAGGCGTCACATTGACGATGATGCCGCAGCGGGCGTAGGTGCTCTTGCCCAGGCAAATGGTCAGCACATTGCGTGGAATGCGGAAGTACTCCACGGTGCGGGCCAGCGCGAAGCTGTTGGGCGGGATGATGCAGACGTCGCTTTCGATGTCCACAAAACTGCGTTCATCGAAGTTTTTGGGGTCCACCACCGTGCTGTAGATGTTGGTGAACACCTTGAATTCAGGGGCGCAGCGGATGTCGTACCCATAACTGCTGGTGCCGTAGCTGACGATTTTTTGGCCGGACGCGTCTTTGCGGATCTGTCCTGGCTCGAACGGCTCGATCATGCCGTGCTCTTCGGCCATGCGGCGGATCCATTTGTCGCTCTTGATGCTCATCGCTCAACCTTTGAATGTTTTGGGCATTTTAAGGGCCCCCACAAAGCCCTGTGGCGCCAACCGATTGAAACCAGGGGATGGGGCGCTGCCGGCAAGACCCCACCGCTGGTCGCGGAATGCGCCCTGGCCAGGCTACCAAATAAAAATATCGTATACGATATTCCAAAATA
>JAXITB010000126.1:0-7418 GCA_034680305.1 Polaromonas sp.
GAGCTCCAGTTCCCTGTAGACCCTGTAGACGCGCTTGTGGTTCCATTTGAAGCCCTTGACGTTGCGAAGATAGAGATAGCAAAGACCAAAGCCCCAGTTGCGGTTGTTGTCCGTCAGGCGCAGCAGCCAGTTGGCAATGAGTGTCAACACCGGTTGAATTTTCCCCACTTTGGCCGGAGCAAATTTCCCCACCTTATGTGGCCGGGTGATCAGCCCAGGTTAGATTCACGCACCTCCTTTGGCGGGCGACCAGGCCTTCTCTTGACGGGCTGAGCGCCCGCAGGATCGAGCAACGATCCTCGGGTGCGCATGTTCTCCGGTATCAATGCTGCATGCTCGCGCAGCCGGTAGGAGTTGCCCTCAATGGGGATGACTACGGCGTGGTGCAGCAGCCGGTCGAGCAGGGCTGTGGCTACCACCGCGTCACCAAAGATCTCTGCCCACTCACCGAAGCCTCGATTGCTGGTCATGACCATGGCGCTGCGCTCATAGCAGGCGTTAACCAGTTGGAAGAACAGGTTGCCGCCGCCCGAGCCCAGCGGCAGGTAGCCGACCTCATCGACGATGATCAGGCTGTAGCGGCTGAGGAACTTCACGCGTTCGCGCAGCTTGCCCTCACGCTCGGCCTTACGCATGGAGTCCACCAACTCGGCCAGAGTGGCAAAGAACACACTTTTGCCGGCCTTGACCGCTTCAAAGCCCAGCGCGATGGCCAGGTGGCTTTTGCCCGTGCCCGGCGGGCCCAGGAAGTGCACGCACTGTTTGCGCTCGATGAAGCCCAGTTCGGCCAGGGCCAGCACCCGGTTGCGGTCCAGACTAGGTTGGAAGCTAAAGTCATAGCCGGACAAACTTTTGACGGTGGTCAGTCGCGCCGTCTGCAGCGCCATCTTGATGCGCCGGCTCTCGCGCGTGGTGTATTCCTCGCCCAGCAAGGACTCGATGGCTTCGAGGGCCGAGAGCTGGCCCTGCTCGATGCGCGAGAGCGTGGTCTGCAGCGCCTCCAGCGCCCTGGGCATCTTCAAGCCTACCAAGTGGCGCCGGATCAGGTCGGTGGTCGAGCCGTTCATGACAGGCCTCCGAGCTGGCGGGCAATCTGCTCATAGACGCCCAGTGAGCGTGTGGCCACCGCATGGCCAGGTAACAGCCGCGTGCTCGCCCGCTCGTGGTGCATGCCCGAACGCCTCGGGCTGTGGCGGTGGCCCGAGAGCACCGAGCGCTGCCGTCGGCCAGGCAACAAGGCATGCACGGCAATGAGCCGCCCGTCTTCGTGGATGCGCACCTGGTCGGCGGTCGTCTCCACCTCCAGTGCACGGCGGCGGGTACCGTCGGGCACGCTGTAGTAATTGCCACCCACACTGACGCAGCCCTCGGTGCTCACGCGTCGCTCCACACGCAGCACGGCATCGAAGCGCCCGGCCGGCATCTTTTGTAAGGTGGGCTGCTCCTCAAGGAAATGCTCAGCCACGATCCGTGCGGTCGTGGCGTGCTGGCGTGCATTGGCCACGGTATCGAGCCAGTGGCGCAGTTGCCGGTTCATGTCCTGCAAGTCAGTGAACTGTCGGGCCATGAAGAAGTCCGCCCGGATATAGCGAAACGGGCGCTCGACCTTGCCCTTGGTTTTGGCTCGATAGGGCTTGCAGGCCCGGGGCACAAAGCCGTAGTGCGACCCACAGGCCAACAGCTTGGGGTTGTAGACGATTGCCTTGTCCTGCTCCGGCTCGCCCAGCACAGCCGTCTTCATGCGGTCGTAGAGGATCTCCCGTGGTACACCGCCAAAGTGCTCGAACGCATCCATGTGGCAGCGCAGCAACGTGGGCAGGTCCTGGTGAATCACAAACTGCGCCCACAGATAGCGGCTGTGGCCCAGCACCATGGCAAACAGCCAAACCTTGCGCTCATGCGTATCACCGGCGAACCGTACCTTGAACTCGGCAAAGTCCACCTGCGCCTGCTGCCCAGCCGGGGTTTCAAAGCGCACCTCAAAGCCAGCCACCGGCGCCGGCCGGATCTGGCGAAGGTGGTCGTTGGGAATCGTCTTGCTACCGCTGTAGCCCTGTTCACGGATCTCGCGCAGCAAACGCGCCCCCGTCAGCTCCGGCCACGCCAGCAGCCGCTCTCGCAAATAATCCAGGTACGGCGTCAATAGCAACGACTTGGCCGCTCGGGGCTTGTACCTGGGCACCGCTAGGCCCTGCTCGATGTATTTGCGAACCGTCTTGCGGTCATGCCCGGTGCGCTCGGCAATCACGGAGATCGGCAGCCCCTGCCGGTGTAACTCCAAAATCATCATCAGTCCCTTCAGATTGACCACCTGACCCCCCACGTCACACATTGATGACGCATATGGTCTGTCAGGCGCGCGAACAGCCAGCAGGCCTCGGCCTGCTGGCTGTTCAACCTTCAAACTGGGGAAATTTCAACCGGCCAATTCGGGGAGTGTCACTGACCGCCCTAATGGAGCCACCCATGATCGCCCGTAATGGAGCCAGCTGAGGTGCTCGTTTTGGGCTTTTCGGTACCCCGATTTTGACTGGTTTTTGGGAGCTCTTTTGGGGTGCAGTCTGGGGGCTTTCAATTTGTTGTTTTTGCCACCCCTGGGTAGGGGGCTGTGGAGCTTGTGGGCAGCCGCCGACCGGTGGGCAAGGTGTGGGAAGCACGAAGTGGTTTGCACACCTTGTCCACGGGGGATCGCGCTTGCGCGATCAGGCGGGAATCGGCGCAGCCGACTGTCCATCAAATCCACAGCCTGGCTCACCTACGACTTTGATTTCTGAGCGGCCTTGACCGGCATTGGCGGCGCCCCGGTTCTGGGCGTTCGGTGGCTCGGGCCATCGAGCGTGACCGTGTAGGCGCCATGCTTGAGCCGGTCGATGGTGGCTGCGCCAAGCAACTTGTTGTCGGCAAAGGCCTCGTGCCATTCGTCGACCGCCAGGTTGCTGGTGATGAGGATCGGCAGCTTCTCGTAACGCTGGGCGATGATCTCGTGCAGGTCGTCATCCTGAGGTGAGCCGATGGGCTTGAGGGCGAAGTCGTCGAGGATCAACAGGCGGACTCGGCACAGCATCTTCATGCGCCGGCCATGCACGCCCGATAGGCGCGAACGGTGCAAAGCAGCAAAGAACTGCGACTGCGTGGCAAAGTGCACCTCATGGCCCTGACGGACCGCTTGGTGGCCGATGGCCTGCGCCAGGTGGCTCTTGCCGGTGCCCACCGGCCCGACGATGTGGACCGGCGCGTTCTCGTGGATGAAGCGACATGTCAGCAAGTCGTTGATCAGGGCGCGGTTGAGGGACGCTGCAGCATTGAAGTCAAACTGCTCGATCGTCTTGGTGCTGTGGAATGCGGCCATGCGAAGGCGACGTGCGAACCTGGCCTGATCGCGCCGTGCGAGTTCGTCTTGCACCAGCAAGGTCAGGAACTCGGCGGGTGCGAGTTGCTCGGCCAGTGCCTGGCGGTTGCGGGTTTCCAAAGAGTCGAGCATGCCTGACAGGCGCAGGCTCTTGAGCATGGGGGTGAGTTCGGTAAACGGATTCATGGTCTGGGTCTTGTCAATGCAGATCGAACGATTGCTGGGCGGTAGCAGGACGGTAAAAGCGTGATTTGCCCTGGTACACCGGGCTGGGTGGGGCGATGGGCTGAGGGACCTGATCCAGGCCCTTCTCGAGCATCAGCCGTGCCGTTCTGACCGAGACAATGTCGGCCTCGCGCATGCGCTGGCAGGCCAGCTCCAGCCTATCGGTGCCAAACTGATCGGCCAGGCGCAGCAGCCCTTGCACACCGCGCAGCCGGTCGAGCACCCGGTCTGCGAACATGCGCTCGACCAGTGCCAGGCAGGCCGGGCCGACGGCTTGGGCCTGTTCGAGGCAGTAGCGCGGGGTGCGCATCTTCCAAGCCTGCGCTGCCGGCGGCAGGTGATCGTCAACGCTCGATCGGTACCCCCGTTTACGACCGCGCACATGGCTGGCCACGAGTTGGTGGTCGGCATCGAAGACCTCCACCATGGCGGAAGTCGCACGCACATGAACTTGCGTACCGATGAGCCGGAAGGGCACCGAGTACAGGCCGTAGTTGAACTGCACATGGGTGTCGCGGTGCACCGCGGCCTTGACCCAGCAGCACACGTCGGGCGCGCGCTCGGGCAGCGGCAGCAGCGCAGCGCGCTCGAGTTCGAACAGCGCCAGCGGTTGCTCGCGCGTGCTGCCGTGGATGCGTCGGCCGGCCACCTCCATCACCCACTGGCGGGCCTGCCGGTTGAGGTCTTGCAGGTCCACGAACTGCCGCAAAGGCAGGAAGTTGCCCTTGACGTACTTCACCCCGGACTCGACGATCCCCTTCTTGGCCGCGTCGGCCGGCGGACAGGGGCTGACCACAAAGCCGTAGCCCTGCGCGCATTCGGCGTACGCTCGCTGCACTTGGGGGTCATCGAACACAGCGCGGGTGATGGCGCACTTGGGGTTGTCGATGATCATGCGCCGCACCACACCACCGAAGTGCCGCAAGGCATGGTGGTGGCACCTTTGCCAGGTCTCGGACGTCTGGTCCAACACGAACTCGACGTACTGGTGGCGGCTAAAGCACAGCGTCATGACGAAGAACCACGTGCGCACCATCTGGCCGCTGTCGGGATCTCTGACCTGAGGGCCGGCACCGAAGTCCACCTGCGCAGCCTCTGCGGGCGCGAAGTCCAGGATCATCGTGGGCTCAACCTTGGTGTCCTTGAAACGACGCAGGAAGCGCCGTACCGCGCTGTAGTGCCCGGCAAATCCATGGTTACGCTGCAGCGCGGCGTGGATCGCCACACCTTGTACACCTTGGTTAAACCACTGCTCGATCATGTCGGCGTAGGGCTCCAGACTGGAGCTCTGGGGCCTGATCACCGGTCCCCCCTGGGCCCGCTTGTAGGCTTGAAGTGCTTGTAGCAACTGTGCCTCTGGCGGCAGCGCCAGCGTGGGCTCGAGCCAGCCCTGCTGCTGGGCCAACACGCGTAGGATCGACAGCTTGTGCCGCCCAAGGACACCGTCTCGACTGATCTGGCGATCTCGCTCACCACGGCGCATGCGGTACAGCGCCTCTCGATATTCATGCATCTCGATTCTCCGGTTTGCCATGGTCTGCCTGCTCAAAAAAGCGGCAAGTATGGCGGGTTAGGAAAGAACCGAAATGCCCTGACGAGACCCTCTACGCTGGCTCCATTAGGCGATCACAGGGTGGCTCCATTAGACGATCCTGGATTGGCTCCAATGCCCCGATCCTGAAATGGCTCCAATGGGGCGATCGCTGACAGTTGGAGCAGGGCGAGGTCGTTGACGACGTCCAGCGCCAGAATGCGCGCCTCAATCTGCTCGGTTCCAGCTGTGACCACGGAAATACGGTGTTGCGCGGGCTCGTACAGCGCTTCTGTGACGGCGTGGTAGTTGGTCACCACCAGATCGGGCCGAAAGGCGACAAATCCGCTGGCCCCGGCCGACGTACCGCGGTTGCCTTTGACCTCAATCCGAATTTCTACGACCGACGGCCGCAGTCGCTTGAACGCCGATTGCGCCGAGAGATCAGTAGCCCATGAAGTTCCCCCGACAGCCCAAAAGAGCAGGGTGCTCAGCAAGATCTGAGCAGATAGCTTTTGAAAAGAACGAAGCAAGTAGCGGTGCATAGGAGTAGGGCTGATTAGACCCTTGGCGCAGGCTCACCGGATGAGCCTGGAGCGAAACAACAGGCCCCAGAGCGCGGACCTTCAAGTTATCGGTGCTGATGAAGAAATCCCGAAATTGCCTGAGCAGACCTTGTACGCCTGCCGGGATAGCGAGCACTGGGTGATCATGTTGCCCAGTGAATACTGAGCTGCGGCTGTCTGCTACTCGAGGTCAGCACGCGGTGCTGATTGATTGGCCTCCTGCTCGCGCATTTTGAGGAGGTCCTGAGCACTCAGTCGTACGTCCTTGCCGTCAATGGAGACGAGGATGCAAGTGTTCGTCCTGATGGCCAGGTCTTCGGCCGCCCGTGCAGCCCGAAGCATCGCAGCATATGAACCAGCCAAGTCAGGGTCAGTCGAGGTTCGGATATCCGCTGTATTCATCTGTCACTCCAGTCGAGAACTTTGGGAGGTTGGACGTAGCTGTCATAAACAACCCACGAGTCCACGGCCTTGCTGTACAGGTTGTGGAAGTGATGTAACCCGGCCTTGAACCGCCGGCGGATAACGTGGTCGGGTATGTTGTGACCACCTTGCGAGACGCGGACCTCAACCCTTGATACCGCCACATCCGCAGATGGCAGCGAAAGAAACCAGAGCTTGACCTCATAGCCTAGTTGCTTCCATCGCTTGATCTTCCTGAGATAGCTGAGGCCTGACAGCGTGGTTTCAAAGGCAAAGCTCTCACCAGCAAGGACACATTCGTCAATCTCCTCAATCATCAATCTTCCTGCTTTTATTGCCGCAGTGTCGGGGTTGAATGGCGCAAGACCGGCAGCGATCAAATCAGCATTGATGAATCTGAGCGTGTGCGCCTCTGCTGGTAGAAAGTCTCGGGCAAAAGTTGTCTTGCCCGCTCCATTTGGTCCGGCAATGATGATGATTTTTTTCAAATCCAAACAGCCTGAGAGATGACTCTTTGGCGAAAGCGATCAGGCAACGCGCCTGGTGTCAGCACATCAACCGGAACTCCAAGAAGGTTGCGCAGCTTGTAGCGGATCGCGCCCAAATCGAACAGGGTCGTGTCCTGGGTGGTATCAACAAGGATGTCCAGGTCGCTGTCACCTGTGTCCGAACCGTGCAGCACAGAGCCGAATACGCGAGCATTGACAGCTCGGTGGGCGAGAACGATCGCACGAACCTCTTCTCGATGCGCGGCAAGGGCTTCAGACGGCTTCATGGGGACTCGCTGCATGGTTGGGCTGGTTGCCAATTTTACGGGCAGCACTGTTTCTTGCCAACCGAAGCCTAGGGCCGAGACGGGCCATCACCTGGGCAGCGGCCCGCTTTGAATGCTGTGGAATCCGTACATGGCCCGCAGCAGCCGTTAATGTCCCAGGAAGTGGTGTAAGTCCTTGATGCGCGGTAAGGGCTTCAGACGGCTTCATGGGGACCTAAGGCCCGAAAGACCGCAGAGCCCGCGATCCCCGGCAGAGGAGGTCCAGCCCCCCTTTTTGTGGCGGGATGAGAGCGCCGCCCTCGGCGCGATGGGCCCTCTTTTGCCCTTACAAGTCCCGGCCCGGTGGCTTGGCCCGCAGCACTTCACACAGGTGATGCAGGGGCACGGCTTGAATGTCTGCCGCCAGGGGGTAGACCTCTTTGCCCGGGTAAACCACCCATTTGCGCTGGGGCTGCAGCTCTTCGCAGGCATTGTGAAAGCCGCGCTCCAATTTGGGGTTGAGACTTCGCTTGAATTCAATGGCCGCCAGCTGGCCGTCAGGCCATAGCA
>JAXITB010000127.1:0-7402 GCA_034680305.1 Polaromonas sp.
GGCCAGCTGACGCCAGTCGGGTCCGCCCTGCCAGAGGATCTTCTCACCCACCGGCAGCGTCTCGGGCAGCCCGGGGGCCGCCTCGAACTCGTGTTCGTGCTGGTGGCTCAAAACAGTGGCTCCTGACGTTCGGGCGATGCGTAGAGCAGACCCGCGCCGAAGTAGGCCGGGATCTTCTCTTCCTCGAGCATGGTGATGCTCTCGGGATGGCGGGTGGCGGGCACCCCTTCAAACTGGTGGGCCAGCAAGGCATGAACCTGCACCGCCTTGCGCTGGATGCGTGCAAACATGATGGGCAGCAGCACCCGCCGCCCGCCCTGGGTCTGCACTTCCAGGTAGCGAAACATCATCTCCATCCGGTCGACCCACAGGTCGACCACGGTGCCGGCCAACTCGCCGTCGGCGCCGTAAACAGGCAGACCGCGCGGGTCGGTGTCGCGCAGGGCCACGGAGTGGTCGGCCGCCACGCGCATGGGCACGATCTTGTGCTCACCGTGGTGGGTCAGGTCAGGCACATCGGCACGCATGGCCCAAGCACCTGGGCCCACGCCAGCGAGCAGCGGATTGCCCTGTGGCTCGATCGGGGCACCGTTCCAGCCGTGAGCGGCCTTGGCGCTGTACTGACCATCGGGACGCTGGAAATCGGGGGCCTGAATTTCCCGGCCGTCGTGCAGCTTGTAGGTGATCGGCTCGGGGACCGGCCAGCCGGTGATCTTGGGGCCGTTTTCACGGCCTGAATCCATGGGGTAGCCCTCGCGATGGTTCTCGCGGGCCAGGTAATAGATCAGTCCAAAGAAGAAAATCCAGAAGGCATAAAGCACTAGCTGGGCTACGTCGACGTACTGCGTGATGGCGCCTGTTTCCATGGTGGTTCTCCTTCAATCGGGGCGAGCTTGCAGATTCATGCGGAAATTCAGCCCGGCATTTCGGCCAGGCCAAGTGGGCGGGGACTGCGTCCGAGGTCTTGGTGGCGCTTGACCAGGGGGCCGAGCGCGATCAGAACCACGAAGAGCAGATACATTTCAAAATGGAAGACAAAGCTGTAGCCGGTGATCGGCGAGTTCAGGGCCTGGCCCAACCAGCCAGCCTGGGCCAGGGCGCCCACCAGATCGCGCAGCACGCCGCCGAGCACCATGGCCACACCGGCGGCGGTCGCTTGGACCGCGCCCCAGGCGCCAAGCACCATGCCCGTCAAGTCGCTGTCGGGCATCTCCATCGCATTAAGGAGCATGCCCACTGAGAAAAGTCCGCCGGCAAAGCCGATGAGGGCTGCACCGAAACGGAACATCCAGGCCGACTCGAGCGGCGCGGAAAAAATGACACAGGCAAAGGCCGGCAGACCCAGCAAAGCCCCCAGCGCAGCCAGGCGGCAAGTGTCCAGCCCGCGGGCCGACAGGCGAGCCGACCACAAAAAGGCCAGCAGACAGCCGCCGGCCGTCAACGCCGTCAGCGATGAGGTCAGGCTCACGTCCAGACCCAGCACCTCGCCGCCGAAGGGCTCGAGCACGATGTCTTGCATGCTGAAGGCCGCCGTGCCCAGGCCCACCGTCCACAAAAAACGGCGCATGCGGGGCACGGCCATGAGCCGGGCCCAATTGCGCGAAAAGCCGCCCGCCTCTCGCTCACCGCGCCTGGCTGAGCGGGCCTCCTGCTTCCACAGCGAGATCAGGTTGAGCACGATGACCATGACGGCCGAGCCCTGCACCACCTGAATCAGGCGCTTGGGGCTGAAGTCTTGCAGCAGCCAAGCCAACAGGCCGCTGCCCACCATCAAGCCCAGCAGCAGCATGGCGTAGAGCAGCGCGACCACGCGGGGACGCTTGTCGGCTGGCGCCACGTCGGTGGCCAGGGCCAGGCCGGCCGTCTGGGTGATCTGCATGCCAGCGCCGACCAGCAAAAACGCCAGTGCCGCGCCGATGCGTCCGAACCACAGCGTGCCGTCTGGCGCGTCAGACAAGAGCAGCAGCGCAAACGGCATCATGGCCAGACCGGCAAACATGAGCAGGCTCCCCATCCACAGATAGGGCAGGCGCTTGAGGCCCAAGGCAGAAGGATGGGTGTCACTGCGGTAGCCAATGAAGGCCCGCGCCGGTGCAAACAACAAAGGCAGGCCCACCGACAGTGCGACCCACCAGGCCGGCACACCCAACTCGACGATCATCACCCGGTTGAGCGTGCCCACCAGCAAGGCCGTGGTCATGCCAATGGCGGCCTGAAAGAGCGACAGGCGCAGCAATCGCCCCAGCGGCAACTCGCTGGAGGCCGCATCTGCAAAGGGCAGATGCTGGTTGGCAAAAGCCACCAACCAGGCCGGCGGGCGAAGCAGGCGTTTTTTCAAGCGCGCCACTCCCAGGCTTGCGAGGTATAGAACCCGCTCTTGATGCGCTGCGTGCGACCCTCTTGCCAGCCCTGCGGGCCCAGGCCCTGGATCAGACCCTGACGCAGCACCGGCTCAGACACCGGCGTCAAGGCGGGCGAGCGGTCGCTGCGCGGAAAAAGCCGCCCCACGCCGTGCATCAGGGCCAGGGCCGGGGTGCGGGGCGCAAAGGTGAACAAAATCGAGCCACGGGTGCGCGCAGCCAGGCGCTGCATGGCCTCAACCATATGCGGCACGTCGTAATGGATGAGCGAGTCCATGGCCACCACATGATCGAAATGACCCAACTCGTCGCTGAGCATGTCGCCCGAGCGAAAGTCAATGCGACCGGGCCCGCTTTGCCCTTGCGCCTGGTAGCGCTCGGCCGCCAACTTGACCAGGGTGGGCGATAGATCAATGGCCA
The DNA here is from genome assembly GCA_034680305.1 of Polaromonas sp. Taxonomy (GTDB): domain Bacteria; phylum Pseudomonadota; class Gammaproteobacteria; order Burkholderiales; family Burkholderiaceae_C; genus Polaromonas. Next base: position 2,781 of record JAXITB010000127.1, read on the forward strand.
CCACCTCGGCGCCGCGGCTGGCCGCCTCCATGGCCAGTGCCCCGGTACCGCTGCCGGCGTCGAGCAGGCGCAGGCCGCGCATGTCCTGCGGCAGCCAAGACAGCAGCGTGGCCCGCATCTGGTCGCGGCCGGCACGCACGGTGGCCCGAATGCGGCCCACCGGCGCATTGGAGGTCAGACGCTCCCAGGCCTTGGCCGCCGTGCGGTCAAAGTAGGTTTCGATCTGTTCGCGGCGTTGCAGGTATCCGGTGCTGTTCATCAGTCAAACCCCAGCAGGTCAAAAATGTCGCGGTCCTTCATGGGCACGGCCGGCAGCGGGTCGGTGCCCTTCCAGAGCGAGGCCGCCAGACGCATGTATTCGTCTTGCACCGCCTTGACCGCCGGTGTGGCCTCGAGTTCGAACATGGTCGACTTCGACAGGCGGCTCTTGCGGATCTCATCGAGCAGCGGAAAGTGGGCCATGCTCTTGAGGCCGGTCACGCCGTTGAATTTGTCGACCTGATCGGTGGCGTCGCTGCGGTTGACGATGACCCCGCCCAGACGCACGTTGTAGTTCTTGGACTTGGCACCGATGGCCTGAACGATGCGGTTCATCGCGAAGATGGAGTCGAAGTCATTGGCCGTGACGATCAGCGCGCGGTCGGCGTGCTGCAGGGGGGCGGCAAAGCCACCACAGACCACGTCGCCAAGCACGTCGAAGATCACCACATCGGTGTCTTCCAGCAGGTGATGCTCCTTGAGCAACTTGACCGTCTGGCCCACCACGTAGCCGCCGCAGCCGGTGCCGGCCGGCGGCCCGCCGGCTTCGACGCACATCACGCCGTTGTAGCCAGGAAACACAAAGTCTTCGACCCGCAACTCCTCGGCATGAAAGTCGACCTGCTCGAGCGCGTCAATGACGGTCGGCAGCATCTTCTTGGTCAGCGTGAAGGTCGAGTCGTGCTTGGGGTCGCAGCCGATCTGCAGCACCCGTTTACCCAGGCGCGAGAACGCGGCCGACAAGTTCGATGAGGTGGTGCTCTTGCCGATGCCGCCTTTGCCGTAAACGGCAAAGACCTTGGCATTGCCAATTTTGACGCTCGGGTCCATTTGGACCTGAACGCTGCCTTCTCCGTCCTCGCCTTTGGAAGACTTGCGGAGGTTGCTGATGGGGACGGTGGCGATGCTCATGCGGTAGCTCCTTCGTAGACGCCTTCGAGGCGATCCTCTAGCTCTTCACTGGCCTGCCGGAGGGCCTGCAGGACCTCTGGGTTTGGTTGCCAAAACTGCCGGTCGGATGCTTCCAGCAGGCGATGGGTCAGTCGGGCCGATGCGGTGGGATTGAGCTCAGCCAGACGCTGGCGCATCTGCTCGTCAAGCACAAAGGCCTGGGTCAGTTGCTCGTAGACCCAGGGCTGCACCTGACCAGTGGTGGCCGACCAGCCCATGGTGTTGGTCAGGTGCACCTCAATTTGCCGTACACCCTCGTAGCCATGCTTGAGCATGCCCTCGTACCACTTGGGGTTGAGCATGCGGGTGCGGGTTTCCAGGGCCACTTGCTCGCCCAGGGTGCGCACCGTGCCGCCGCCGTGGCTGTCGCGGGTCTGATCGCCAATGTAGACCGGTGCCACCTCGGCGACCTGCCCGCCCGCCTTGGCCGTCTTGGCCCGCTGGATGGCACGGCTGACGCCGCCCAGGGTGTCGAAATAGGTGTCCACCGTGGTCACGCCCAGCTCGACCGAATCGAGGTTCTGATAGGCCAGATCGACATCGGCCAGCATGCTGGCCAGCAGCTTGCCTTGCTGCATGGGCTTGCCCGAACGACCGTAGGCAAAGCCTTTTCGGCGGCTGTAGGTTTCAGCCAGCTCATCGCCACTGTCCCAGCGGCTGTTGTCAATGAGCATGTTCACATTGGAGCCGTAGGCGCCGTCGGCATTGCCAAACACCCGCAGACTGGCGGTTTCGAGGTCGCAGCCGTGTTCGGCCTGATAGGCCAAGGCATGCTTGCGTATGAAGTTGCTGTCAGCCGGCTCGTCGGCGCTGGCAGCCAAAAAGGCCGCGTCAGCCAGCAGCTTGATCTGCAGCGGCAACAGATCGCGGAAGATGCCCGACAGGGAAATCACCACGTCAATGCGGGGGCGGCCCAACTCGGCCAATGGCATCAGCTCGGCGCCGGCCAGACGGCCATAGCTGTCAAAGCGCGGGCGTGCGCCCATCAGGGCCAACACCTGGGCAATGGGTCCGCCCTCGCTCTTGAGGTTGTCGGTGCCCCAAAGCACCATGGCGATCGATTCGGGCAGCGCATGGCCGTCGGCCTGGTAGCGCTCGATCAGGCGTTGGGCCTGACGTGCGCCGTCCTTGACCGCATAGGCGCTGGGAATGCGAAATGGGTCGAAGCCGTGCACATTGCGGCCGGTGGGCAGGATGTCCGGGGTGCGTAGCAGGTCACCGCCGGGGGCTGGTCGAACGTAGCGCCCGTCGAGCGCATGCAAGATGCCCTCGATTTCGCTGTCCTTGAGCAGTTCCCGGCGGGCACGCTCGAGCTCCTGCAGATGCTCGAGGGTCGCCGCAGCACCGGTCTGGCCTGCCTGCTGCAAGGTTTGCCAGGCCTGCTGGGCGGTGCCGCCATCGGCCAGCAGCTTGAGCACCGGGGCCGGCAGCTCCAGCCCATGCCAAGCTTTGGCGCAGGTCTCTAGCGTTTGCATCAAAACCTGCTCGGCCATGGGCTGGCCCACCACATGCAGTCCGTGCGGAATGAGGGTGTAGGCCAACTCAAGCACTGCGTCGTTGACGCGCTGAATCTGCTGCGGCGCCTCAGGGCCCCAGAGCGGCTCGGCCTGGGCCAGTTCGAGCTCGGCCGCCTGCACCTGGATCAACTCGGCCAACTCGCCCGCCTCGGCGCCGTGCGGCAGTTCCAGGCTGCGGTAGCGCTCGAGCATGTCTTTGAGGGCAGTCAGACCCTTATACAGACCCGCCTCTGCCACCGGCGGCGTGAGGTAGCTGATCAGGGTGGCCGCCGCGCGGCGCTTGGCGATGGTGCCTTCGGAGGGGTTGTTCGATGCGTACAGGTACACATTGGGCATGTCGCCGATCAGCCGATCCGGCCAGCAGTCGGCGCTCAGTCCGCTTTGCTTGCCGGGCATGAACTCGAGCGCGCCGTGGGTACCGAAATGCAGCAGCGCATGGGCGCCAAAATCTTCACGCAGCCAACGGTAGAAGGCCGAAAAAGCGTGCGTGGGTGCAAAGCCTTTTTCAAACAGCAGGCGCATCGGGTCGCCCTCGTAGCCAAAGGCCGGCTGTATGCCAACAAACACATTGCCAAAACGCTCGCCGAGCACGAACAGGCTGCGGCCATCGCTTTGCTGACGGCCCGGTGCTGGCCCCCATGCGGCCTCGATGGCTTTGAGGTGCTTTTCGCGTCGGACATGGTCGTCGGCGGCAATCAGGGCGTGCACATTGGCCTGCGCGCCATAACGCTGGGCATTGCCCTCAATGATCCGCTGGCGCAGCGCGTCGACGCTGGCCGGCATGTCCACCCCGTAGCCCCGGCGCTTGAGTGCAGCCAACGTGTTGTAGAGGGATTCAAAGACACCCAAAAACGCCGCCGTGCCAGTGCTGCCCGCGTTGGGCGGAAAGTTGAACAGCACAACGCCAACCTTGCGTTCAGCCAGCGTCGAGCGACGCAGGGCGATCAGCCGAGCCACTCGCGCCGCCAGGGCATCAGCGCGCTCGCTGCAGGTGTTCATGTCGTGGGCGCCGACTGACTCAAAACGGCAGCCCTTGGCGCAGCCGGTGCAGGCGCTGGCACCGGCACTGCCGCGGCCGCCGTAGACCATGTTGCCGGTGGCGCCGTCGAGTTCGGGAATTGACACCATCATGGTGGCCTCGACCGGCAAAAAGCCCTGCCCCGAGGCGCCCCAGCTGTCCAGGGTCTGAAACTCCACTGGGGCGACGGCCAGGTAAGGCAGATCCAAGCGAGCCAGCAGGTCCTGGGCGGCCCGCGAATCGTTGTAGGCGGGCCCGCCGACCAGTGAAAAACCGGTCAGAGACACCAGGGCGTCAATGGTGGGCTGGCCGTCCTTCATGAAGAATGACTCGACCGCGGGGCGGTTGTCCAGGCCGCTGGCAAAGGCTGGAATGACGCGCATGCCGCGCGCCTCCAGCGCCGTGATCACGCCGTCGTAGTGAGCGGTGTTGCCAGCCAGCACATAAGAGCGCAGCAGCAGCACACCCACCGTGCCTTGCGTGCCGGTGGTGGCCACCCGAGGCAGGTCGGCCAGTCGGTCTGACAGACGCTGGCTCGATTCGGTCTTCAGGCGGGGGTGGTACAGACCCACCTCGGGATATTCAACGGGTGGCGCCACCTTCAGTCCGCGCAGCACCGCACGCGGGCCGGCCGCATAGCGGTCGATGAGCAGACTGACCAGGCCCTGGATGTTGTCTTGCGAGCCGGCCAGCCAGTACTGCATGGCCAGGAAATACGCACGCACGTCCTGCGCGGTGCCGGGAATGAATCGCAGGATCTTGGGCAGACGGCGCAGCATCTTCATCTGCTTTTCACCGGCGCTGGTTTTTTCTTCGGCGCTCATCTCGCCGGCCTGCGCACTCTTGCCGCGCAGCTTTTTGAGGAATTCCATCGGCCC
>JAXITB010000128.1:0-7394 GCA_034680305.1 Polaromonas sp.
GTGCCGGGCATCTACCAGATCCAGCCGGGCGAAACCTTGCCCGACCTGCTGCGCCGCGCTGGCGGCACTGCCAGCCAGGCCTATCTTTATGGCATCAACTTCTCGCGCGAATCCACCCGCCAGCAGCAACAGGCCAACCTGGATCAGGCAGTCCGCAAGATGGAAGCTCAGATCAGCGGCCAGGCCGCTGCCGCCACACAAAACGTGACCAGCCCCGAGGCCGCCCAAACCTTGCAGGCTCGGCTGGCCAGCCAGCGCCTGAGCCTGGACCGGCTGCGGTCGCTCCGGGCCAGTGGCCGCATCGCGCTGGAACTGGACCCTGCCTCGCCCAAGCTGCCAAGCATCGCACTCGAAGACGGTGACATCATCAATGTGCCGGCCCGGCCCAGCTTTGTCTCGGTGTTTGGTGCGGTGCTGGCCGAAACCACCTTCATTCACAAGCCGGGCCACACGGTGCGTGACTTCCTGGACCGCGCCGGCCCTACGCGCGACGCCGATCTGGACGCGGCCATGGTCATCCGATCAGACGGCACGGTGGTGGCCAACCAGGCCGTGCGCAGCTGGGTAGGCTGGGGCCAACGCAGCTTCTTGTCAACCCCAGTGCATGCAGGCGATTCGCTGTTTGTGCCCGAGCTGCTCGACAAGCGCACGCCCTACACCGTTTTCATTCAGGGCGCGAAAGACTGGACCCAGCTGTTCTACCAGTTTGGCTTGGGCGCCGCCGCTGTCAAGACACTGCGCAACTGAGCCCGCTATCCCAAGAGCGACTGCACCTAGAGACCGATTGCCATGTCAGAAGCCCCCGAACATAGCCCGAGCGACGACGAAATCAGCCTGCTCGACCTGCTGCAGACCGTTGTGGACAACCTGCGGCTGCTGGTGCTGGGTCCGCTGGCCGTAGGCCTGGCGGCGCTGGGCCTCAGCTTTCTGATTGCCCCCACCTTCACCGCACGCACCCAGTTTTTACCGCCCCAGCAGCAGCAAAGCTCTGCCTCGGCCCTGATCCAGAGCCTGGGCTCCATGGGGGGGCTGGCGGCGGCGGCCTCCGGGCTCAAAAACCCGGCTGACCAGTACATCGCCTTCATGAAGACCCAAAGTCTGCAAGACGCGATTGTCGAACGCTTTGACCTGCAAACCCGTTACGAGGTCAAGTTCAAGGTCGATGCCCGCAAAGAACTCGAGCAAAACACCAAAATCTCGGCCGGCAAGGACAGCATCATCAAACTCGAGGTGGACGACAAGGACCCGAAGTTTGCAGCCGAGCTGGCCAACGCCTACGTGCACGAGCTACGGCGGCTGATGAGCCGCTTGTCCATCACCGAGGCGCAAAATCGGCGGGCTTTTTTTGAAGGCAAGGTGCAAGAGGCCCGGGCTGAACTGGCCCAGGCCGACAAGGCCCTGCGCGCCACCGGCATCAGCGCATCCACACTGAAGTCAAGCCCACTGGCAGCGGTAGAAGTGGTGGCCCGCCTGAAAGGCGCCATCACCGCCCAGGAAATCAAAATCGGCGGCATGCGCGGCTACCTGACCGAGTCAGCCCCCGAAGTCAAACAAGCCCTGGTGGAGTTGGCCACCCTGCGCAGCCAACTGGCCAAGGCCGAAAAAGACGAACCTGCCGCCGTGAGCGGCCGGATGGAAGACACCTATGTGGAGCGCTTTCGCGAATACAAGTACAAGGAAACCCTGTACGAGATGTTTGCCAAACAGTACGAACTGGCGCGGGTGGACGAAGCCCGCGAAGGCGCGGTCATCCAGGTGATCGACCCAGCCCAACCGCCAGAAAAGAAAAGCCAGCCCAAGAAAGCCCTGATCGCCGTCATCGCTACCCTGGCTGCCGGCTTGGCACTGCTGCTGTTTGTGCTGGTGCGCCAGGCGCTGCGCAACGCCCACCGCGAACCCGACACCGCCGACAAACTGCAAGCCCTGCAACGCAGCTGGCGCAAGGCCTTGGGCCGGGGGTAAAGCGGCATGCTGCTGCCCAATCTGCTGCCCAGCGTTTACACGGCCCTGGCCGTGGCGTTTGCACTCACGGTGCTGTTGGTTCTCACACGCCAATGGCACGGCCGCTTCAGTCTGGACGACACACACGGCATCCAAAAGCAGCACCGGGTGCCCACACCCCGCATTGGCGGGGTCGCCATCGTGTTGGGCGTGCTGGCCGGCTGGGCGGTGGCCAGGCCCGAAAGGCAGGTCATTCTGGGCCCCATTCTGTTGGCGGGCTTGCCAGCCTTTGTTTTTGGCCTGGCCGAAGACCTGACCAAGAAAGTCTCTATCCTGGCGCGGCTTCTGGCCACCATGGTGTCGGGCGTGCTGGCTTGGTGGATCACAGGGGTGTCAATCACCTCGCTTGATGTGCCGGTGCTGGACACCCTGCTGGGCCTGACGCTGTTCTCCGTCGCGTTCACCGCGTTTGCGGTGAGCGGCGTGGCCAATGCCATCAACATCATTGACGGCTTCAACGGTCAGGCCAGCGGCTTTGTGATTCTGGCCCAGATTGGCCTGGCCCTCATGGCCACGGCCAGCCAGGACAGCAACCTGGCCTTGGCCTGCCTGTGTTTGGCGGGGGCCATGCTAGGATTTTGGCTGGTGAACTGGCCCTGGGGCAAGATCTTCCTGGGCGACGGTGGCAGCTATTTCGGGGGCTTTGCCCTGGCCTGGTTCTGCGTCATGCTGGTCGAGCGCAACCCCGAAATCACCGCCTTTGCCCCGCTGCTGGTGTGCATACACCCTGTCACAGAAGTGCTGTTCAGCATTTACCGACGCCGTATGCGGGCACACCACCCCGGCCACCCCGACCGCCTGCACCTGCACAGCCTGGCGATGCGGCGCATGGTCCGCCCCCGCCTCACGCAGCTGCTGCAAAGCTCAAGTCAAGCCCGTGAACATGAAAACGCCGTCACCGGCGTGCTGATTGCCTGCTTGACGCTGCCCTCCATCGTCATGGCTTGGCTGCTGCGGGACCAGCCCTTAGGGGCCGCACTGGCGTGCTTAGGCTTCATGTTCGGCTATGTGGCACTGTATGCCCGGCTGGTGCGCATGCGGTGGTTTTGGTCTTGACCCCGGCAACTGTGACCTTTTAACGATTCATCAAATCTATTAGATTCAGCACTGCAAAAAATAAGATTCGCGCTTAAACTCGTGGTTTTGATAATTTTTGCAGAATACTGATTTGGCGGTGCTGAAATTCAAATTGCGCTGGCTTCATGTGGCCATTGCCGCAGTGGGGATATTTTTACTATTGGCTTTTGTGACCAATGTGCCCACTCGCCTGGAACGCGAAGACATCTTCGCCATCAAAGCGATTCTGGGCACACAAGAAGCACCGCAGATCAATAGCTTTGAGGATGAAATTCGGGTCATAAGGTGGGCGCAAGCGCAAGTCTTCAAAGCGGCGCCTGGCAATGAGCCGATACCTGAATACGAATCCCGCGAGCCCATGGACTTGCTCAAGGCCAGATCGGGTCTGTGCTTTGACCGCGCACGCACGTTGGACAAAGCCCTTACTTGGCTGGGCTTTGAAGCGCGACATGTCTTTATTCTCTTTTCAGACCCACAAAGTGGAACAGGCGCCTGGTCATTCATCAAGCACGCGTTCTCCCGATCCGGCAGCCATGCGGTCACCGAAGTCAAGACCACCCGTGGGTGGGTGCTGGTCGACTCCAACTCACCTTGGATCAGTCTGGACATAAACGGATTACCGGTAGAGGCCGGCGATGTTCATAAAAAACGAGCAGAGCTACAAGCTGCACCTGATTACACACTGGTGCCTCTATGGGCAATCCGGGGCATGTACTCACGACGCGGGCAATTCTTCAAACCTTATGTATTGTTTCCAGAATTCAATTGGCCTGACTTTCTCCAGTGGGTATTTGACTCGGAGTAACCATATTTTTGTAAATAAAATCGAAAAGCAATAGTTATGATCATCTGACTTGCGCAGAGTTTCCCAAAGGGTGCTGAGTCAGATCCTCGGTTTCCTTAACAACGCGGAGATACGCTTGCAAGACAAGCTCTTCGTCAAACTCTTGCTCCATTTTCTGCCGGGCTAACACTCCCATCGCTTGTAGCAGATGAGCTGGAGTGTTCATAAACGCTTCAATGGCCGCGATCAGACCGGCCACGTCGCATGATTCGCAAATCCATCCGGTCACCCCGGCGCTCACGGCGTCTCGGCAACCTGGCATATCGTACGTGATGGTAGGCCGCCCCATCGCGGCCGCCTCGAGAAGCGATCGGGGTACGCCTTCCCGGTAGACCGAAGGTAAGACAACAACATCTGCCTGAGCGATGATGGGACGGACATCGTCTGTTTCTCCAAGGTACCGGACGATGCCTTCGCTAACCCAAGACTCGATCAAAGCCTGTGGTACGGCATTGGGATGGGTCCCACCCAATGGGCCAAGCAGCCAGACCTCAAGTTGCTGGTGTCTATGGGGCAACCGCCGGATAGCTTGGATCAGGTCGATCACGCCCTTGTCTACGAGCATTCTTCCAACAAACAGGATGACACGCCTCTGCGCGAGCGGGAGCGGTTCTGCCGCGAATCGGGTCAGATCGACTCCAGATCCTGGAAGCCGGACGGTGGGTCGCTGGTCAATTAGCCCGGCACGCGCGAACAAAGATCGATCTTCTTCGTTCTGAAAGAACACATGGTTGGCGGCAGTGAAAGAGGAACGATAAAGGCTCTTCACCAATCTAGCGAGCAGGTTCTTCTGAACAAAGGCGTAGCCTAAACCAGAGACGTTCGGCACGAATACACACCTGCGTCTACCTAGGGCGAGACCAGAGTAAATATTGGCCTTTGGTGTGTAACTAAAGATTGCCTCAGCGCCGAATTCCTTCAGCAACCGGGCGAGATGACGTATGGCCAGCCACTCTATCAATGGGTTCCGACTTGACGCATCCATCCTCCATTCAATGTGCCGAAACCCCGCCGAAGTGAGACGAGCGGCATGGCGGTCTGTCGGGCTGATCGCAACGACCTCGTGGCCACTAGATCGAAGGCGTTCGAGCAGGGTCAGTCGGAAATTGGCCAGATACCAAGCCGAGTTAGCAACTATGGCAATTTTCATACATGGATAACGACTTCAAGTACGGGTAAGCAACTGCCCACCCGGTCCCAACATGACCCTGGCCATCAACGTCATACAAGGCTAACCAATTATGAGGTGTGTGCATGTAGGGGATCACCGATTTTAAAAATTTGCTATTTGCAAATCGGCCGTTCAGTCCTGAGAGCAGATAGTTCACTCGCGCGCTTTCTCACGAGCTACGAAGAACAGTCCGACGACCGCGAACTGATCTAGGGTAAATCGGTGACGGGCGAGATGGCGACCGTAGACACTCTTCAGCACCTCACATTGCTCTAGCTCGATCACTTGAAGCTCGAAATCTTGACCCTGCAAGATCTGTCGCCAGTCATTCCAGCGCAGCCGATTTGTGAAGACGCTGCGATTCCAGGTCATCGCGTTCCACACCCAAGGAGGTTACCGCAGGTGCTCTGCGTGCAGATACCGATCGGAATGAAAGTGGTCGCGTAGATCGATCGAGCTGACGAAGACGCCACCCGGCCGGAGCACGCGGTAAACGTCTTAGACCGTGAGACGCGTGTGGCGGATCTATCTTGGCGAGACTTGCGCAAGCACTAACAAAGAACTGTACTTTCTCTCTTGTCGCGGCTTCATCAATCATCTGCCACTATCCTCACAAATGGAAATCGCATCAAGCCCTTATGACTTTCATATATATGTGTCAATTGGGTTTTGCCGCTCGGGCAAGCTCATAAACTACAACTCTGGGCCCACTGATACGGTGAATTGCCAACCAAACGGAGCAGCTATGCGATCAAGAAGCCGTGACATGCTTCGGTACAGCCACGATGCCAACGCTAAAGCATAGGAATGTCGGCAGCCATGAGAAAGGGTGACCAGAGACCTGCACAATGTCGAAGTGCCGACTCATTTGCTCGATTAGCAGGTCGTAGTCGAACCCCTTGTGCTGGTTGCGGGCGACCTTGCGGGTTTTCCCGAGAGTCGCAAATAAAACTTCTCGGGCGGTGTAAGTCTCGCCGTCGCGCGTGCGGATCCGTTTAGCGAGCCACTTTGCTAGGAAAAGGGGCCCCTTCTCATTAGGGACTGTCACGAACACCCAGCCGCCCGCATGCGCAGCCAGCTTGGCGAGGTAGGAGTCAAGGTCCTCCGGCGGCAGGTGCTCGAGTGTCTCCATCGATACGATGACATCGAATCGGTCATCAGGCGCCAGCAGAAGATCGGCCGGCGACGTGGCCTCGTGAAACTCAAACTGCGGTTGAGCCGCGAAAGTGCGTCGCGCCATGTCGAGGCCGCTTTCCCAGTTGGCGTCGAAGCCCACGTATCGCTCTGGCGGCTGCGGCAGAAAACGCAGCACTTTGCCGTCAAAGCAGCCCAGTTCTAGCACCTCGCGTGGCACGATGCGCCGCCGCTGAAGCTCGCTTTGGAACCAACGGAACCGTGCGAGGTGGAAGAACGTGCGGACGCCGCCGGAAAACAGGCGCTCATTGTAGCCAAATCCCTCGTTGATGCTCTTCATGGTCGCGCTCCTGTGGACGGGGTTATCGGGGCAGCCAGCCAGGGTCGACGGTGGAGCCAGGCCTTTATCATCAACAGGCTCCAAAAACGGCACTGCCAGTTTCGGCATTTGTCAACAAAGTTGGCCTCTATTCTAAACGGCATCGCCATTTTCTCTGGCAACTCCACATGCTCATGCGGCGGGCTGGTAAAGGTCTGGAACGGGCAGGCCAGACTCAACGCGCTTGAGCGCATCCATGATCTGGCTGTCGGAAAACTTGGACTTCTTCATGTAGAAATTCTCTTCGAAAAATTTCTACTTTTGATCCCCGTGGTTTTGCGGGGGGATTACCCATCATTTAAATATAAAATTTAATGGGTAAAATTGATATGGGATCCAGGCAAAAGAAAATTCACCGTAGACTAACCAAACAAGTAAAGCCAATGAACAATAAATGATCACCAAGAAAAACCAAATTATATTTCTTTTTCCAGGATTTCCCATTACATCAGGAAGGTGAGACCAGACCAGTAATTGCAAAGGAATCCAGTACAATGCCAATCGATCGACAGCGGTAGATGATGGGAATATATATAAAAGTATAATGAAACCTAAGGCGATTACCGAAACCCATGTCCAGAAATTTCTTTGCATTTCTGACATCATGAAAGATTTACGCCAGATTAAAAATATCGCTGCCGGCAGGGCATTCATTAAAACTCGAATAGCAGCTCCACGAGATGTTAAGTCTGCATGAATATATCTACTAGAAATTATTTCAAAAGCCTCTTCAAGAAGCAAGTAAGATAATGCAATGGTAACTATGACAACACCGAAAATTACTAAAA
>JAXITB010000129.1:0-7305 GCA_034680305.1 Polaromonas sp.
CAATTCGGTTGATCAGGCCCCATTCGAGCGCACTTTCGGCCGAGAACGGCTCACCCAGCATCAAGGCTTCGGCGGCGCGCGCATGACCCATGCGCTGCGGCATGAGCAGGCTCGAGGCCGCCTCGGGGCACAGACCCAAGTTGACAAAGGGAGTGGAAAAGGCGGCGTTGTCGCCGGCATAGACCAAATCGCAATGCAGCAGCATGGTGGTGCCCACGCCCACAGCCGGCCCGCAGACGGCAGCCACCAGCGGCTTGGCAAAGCTGCTGATGCCGCGCAGGAAGCGAAACACCGGCGCGTCCTGCGAGCGCGGCGGGGTATTGAGAAAGTCCCCAATGTCGTTACCGGCGGAAAACACGGTCTCATGGCCCTGAATCACCACCACCCGCACCTGCGCGTCGGCGCTGGCCTGCGCCAGCGCATCGGCGAGCTGGCCGTACATGGCCGCGGTCAGGGAATTCTTGCGCTGAACCCGATTGAGTGTGAGGGTGGTCACGCCGCCCTCGGTGTGGATGAGGATATCGCTCATGAAAACTACTCCTTGTAATAGACGATCTGATGCGCGCTGACCAAGAGCAGGCCACTGCGCGACCAAAAGTGTGCGGTCTGGTCAAAAAAGCCGTGACGGAAATCTTGGGCCCGGGCCTGCCCGTACACATGCGGGTCGTCCAGGGCCGCCAGTTCCTGCCCGCTGGCGTGAAAGTACAGACTCAACGATACCGTACCGGTGGGCACCCGACTGGCCCGCCGCAGCCAAATGCGGGGATAGAAGGCATCGCTCATCGAAGCGATCGCCGGCAAATCCAGGGCTCGACCTTGCGCATCGCGCAGCCACATCCGGGTCTGGCTGTCGCGTTCGGTGTCGTCCCATGCCTGCGGCACACCACCTTCGACCAAGCGAAACTCATAGCGGTTGACCCACTCCACCTCATCGAACAACCGGACCGGCGCAATCGTCTCGGGGGCAGGCACATCGGGCAAGGACAGGTCTTGGCGGTGCCAGACCTCACGCCGCAGCGCGGTCACCACGGTGGCTGTGGCCATGACCGCTTCGGCGCCTTCAACCGTCTGGGTCAACTCCAAGACCCAATGCTGGGTGGCGCGGTTGGTGCGGGCGGCGCGCGCACTGATGCGATAAGGCCCGTCTTTGAGCGCGGCGGCATAGTTGACCGTCAGCGACACCGGCTCGCCCAGACACCGCGACTGCATCACCGCCTGCACCATCAGGGCGGCCGTGATGCCACCATAAGGGCCGACCATATTGGCCCAGCCGGCGTGAGTCTGTCCGACGAACAGACCCGCCTCAGCGCCAGGCTGTAAGACCAGCGCCTGATCAAGCCAATAAAAGTCCCGCCCGGAGGGCGCAGCGGTGCTCACTTCAGACCCGCTCAAAAATACCGGCTGCGCCCTGGCCCATGCCCACGCACATGGTCACCATGCCGTAGCGCAGGCCATGGCGGCGCAAGGCATGCACCACGGTGGCCGAGCGAATTGCGCCGGTAGCGCCCAAGGGGTGACCCAAGGCAATCGCACCGCCCATGGGGTTGACCTTGGCCCCGTCCAGCCCCAGGGTGTTGATGACGGCCAGCGACTGTGCTGCAAAGGCCTCGTTCAGTTCAATCCAGTCCAGGTCTTGCTGATGCAGGCCCGCATGGCGCAAGGCCGCTGGGATGGCCTCGATGGGGCCGATGCCCATGATGTGCGGCGGCACACCCTTGCTGGCAAAGCTGACGAAGCGCGCCAGCGGTGTCAAACCGTGGGTGCGAATGGCTTTTTCGCTGGCCAGGATCAAGGCGCCGGCCCCGTCTGAGGTCTGCGAGGCATTACCGGCAGTGACCGATCCGCGGGCCGCAAACACCGGCTTGAGCTTGGCCAGACCCTCGACCGTGGTCTCGGGGCGAGGACCTTCATCGAGGCTGACGGTGCGCTCGCTGACACGCACCTGGCCACTTTCGAGGTCGGGCTGACGCTCGCTGACCACCATGGGCGAGATTTCATTGGCAAACTCGCCGCCCTGCTGAGCCCGGATGGCCCGCGCATGGGACTCGCAGGCAAAGCGGTCCTGCGCCTCGCGGCTGACCTTCCACTGCTGGGCCACCTTCTCGGCCGTCAGACCCATGCCGTAGGCAATGCCCACGTCCTCATCGCGCGTGAACATGGCTGGCGAGAGCGAGGGCGAGTTGCCCGACATGGGCACCATGCTCATGCTTTCGGTGCCGGCGGCGATCATCACCTCGGCCTCGCCCACCCGAATGCGATCGGCAGCCATCTGCACCGCCGACAGGCCGGAGGCGCAAAACCGGTTGACGGTGATGCCCCCCACTCCGGTGGGCAGGCCAGCGAGCACCGCCGCGATGCGCGCCACATTCAGGCCCTGAGGCCCTTCGGGGATGGCGCAGCCGGCAATCACATCCTCGATGGCCTGCGGATCGAGCGTGGGCACCTGCGCCAGCGCCGAACGGATGGCATGCACCAGCAGCTCATCGGGCCGGGTATGACGGAAAAAACCACGCCCCGAGCGCCCGATGGGCGTGCGGGTGGCGGCAACGATGTAGGCGTCTTGGGTCTGTTTCATGAAGCGCTCCAGTATTCACTCCCTCCCCCTCTGGGGGAGGGACGGGGTGGGGGCATCGCCCGCCAACACCCTCAATTGTTCAAAGATCACTTGCAGCACGCCGTCCATGTTTCGAAAGGGTGCGTCGGTCGCAAATCGCAGAATGGCAAAGCCTTGCGCCTGAAAGAATTCATCACGCTGGGCGTCATAAGGGCGCCGGTCGGCATGCTGCGATCCGTCAAGCTCCACGATCAGCCGGGGTTGCAAGCAGGCAAAGTCGGCGATGTATGGCCCCTGGGGATGCTGACGCCTGAACTTCACGCCCAACTGCTCACCACGCAGCCTGGCCCACAACCTGGGCTCGGAGTCGGTCATCCCTGACCGCAGTTCGCGGGCGTGGCGTTGCGCTTGGATGGTCGATTGGTGCTGCATCGTGCCCCCTCCCCTGCCCTCCCCCAAAGGGGGAGGGTGAGGGAAGTCAATTCCTCAGCGGCTTGCCCGTGCTCATCATGGCCATGATGCGCTCCTGGCTCTTGGGGTGGGCGACCAGTTCACAGAAGGCGCGGCGCTCCAGGGCCATGAGGTATTCCTCCGTCACGGGCGTGCCCGCGTCCACGTCGCCGCCACAGACCACCTGGGCGATCAGGCGGCCGATGTGGAAGTCATGCGCGCTGATGAAGCCGCCGTCGCGCATATTGACCAACTGGCCCGTGATGGTGGCCAGCGCGTGGCGGCCGGCCGCCGCAAAGGACTTGCGCATTGGTGGCCGCCAGCCGCCAGCGGCCATGGCACGCGCCTCACCCAAGGCCACAAAAAGCAGCTCATCCTTGTGTGCCACGATGAGGTCGCTGTCGAGCAGGTAGCCCAGCTTTCGGCTCTCGAGGGCACTGGTGCCCACCTTGGCCATGGCCGCTGCGGTAAAGCCTTCACTCAAGAAGGGCAGCAGGTCTTTGGCGCCCTGCGCGCTTTCTGCGGCACGGCGCGCGATGTAGGTCAGGCCGCCCGCGCCGGGCACCAGGCCCACGCCCACCTCCACCAGCCCGATGTAGCTCTCCAGGGCCGCCACCCGGCGGGCGCTGTACACCGCCAGCTCGCAGCCGCCGCCCAGGGCCAAGCCACGGATGGCCGACACCACCGGCACGCTGGCGTAGCGCAGGCGCAGCATGATTTTCTGCAGTTCATGCTCGGCCGACTCAATGGCCGACACCCCCGCCAGCATGAAGGCCGGCAGCATGGCCTGCAGATCGGCCCCAGCAGAAAACACCTCGTCGGGCGACCAGATCACCATCGCTTCAAACTGCTGCTCGGCCAACTCGACGCCGCGTGCCAGGCCTTCGGCCACATCGGGGCTGATGGCGTGCATCTTGGTCTTGATGCTGGCAATGAGCACCTGTCCGTCGAGCGTCCACAGCCGGATGGCGTCGTCTTCATGGACGGTGTTGCCCGCCTTGGCGGCTGTGCGGGCTGGCGAGCTCATGGGCATCTCGGGGAAATGCTGGCGCGCATGCACCGGCAATTGCAGCGGGGCCACAAACCGGCCCTGCGCCGGCGACCATGAGCCCTCTGCGCTGTGCACGCCGCCGGCTTCGTCGACCGGGCCCTTAAACACCCACTGCGGCAAAGGCGCTTGGCACAGTGTCAGGCCGGCGTCGATGTCTTCCTGAATCCACCGCGCGACTTGACGCCAGCCGGCTTCCTGCCACAGCTCAAAAGGCCCCTGCTTCATGCCAAAGCCCCAGCGCATGGCCATGTCCACATCACGCGCCGTCTCGGCAATGGTCTGCAGGTGAACCGCCGCATAGTGGAATTGGTCGCGCAAGATGGCCCACAAAAAGCGCGGCTCGGCACCCTGGGCATGGCGCAGCAATTTGAGCCGCTCGGCCGCCGGCTTTTTGAGCATGCGAGCGACCACCTCGTCGGCCTTGGCCCCGCCGCTGACATAGTCCATGGTGTCCGGGTCCAGGCGCAGCACCTCACGGCCCACCTTCTTGTAAAACCCGGCACCAGATTTTTGGCCCAGGCGCTTGGCCTCGATCAATTTGGCCAGCGCCGCCGGCGTCTCATACAGGGCGGCAAAAGGATCGGCAGGCGCTGTGCAGTGGTCGCGCAGGGTCTTGATGACATGGGCCAGGGTGTCCAAGCCCACCACATCGGCGGTGCGGAAGGTCCCTGAACTGGCCCGGCCCAGTTTCTTGCCGGTCAGGTCGTCCACCACGTCATAGCTCAGACCAAAGCGCTGCGCCTGCACGATGGTGGCCAGCATGCCGGCCGTACCCACGCGATTGGCGATGAAATTGGGCGTGTCCTTGGCGCGCACCACGCTCTTGCCCAGGGTGGTGGTGACAAAGGTCTCGAGCGCGTCCATCACCGGCGCATCGTTAAAGGGGGTCGCGATCAGCTCGACCAACTGCATGTAGCGCGGCGGATTGAAGAAATGGATGCCGCAAAAACGCGGACGCAAGGCTTCGGGCAGGGCCTGGCTCAGTTCGGTGATCGACAGGCCCGAAGTGTTGCTGGCCACCAGCGCATGCTCAGCCAGTGCGGGGGCGATCTTGCGGTACAGATCGAGCTTCCAGTCCATGCGCTCGGCAATCGCCTCGATGACCAGGTCGCAGTCTTTGAGCAGCGCCAGATGTTCTTCGTAGTTGGCCGGCTGTATCAAGGCCGCATCTTCCGGCAGCCCCAAGGGCGCCGGCTTGAGTTTCTTCAGGCCCTCGATGGCGCGCGATGCGATGGCACTTTTTGAGCCCGCAGCCTCACCCTGGGGCAGATCGAACAAGATCACGGGCACCTTCAGGTTGACCAGATGGGCCGCGATCTGCGCGCCCATCACACCGGCACCGAGCACCGCAACCTGCCTAACATGGAATCGTTTCATGGCTGGTCCTTGGGGTCACTGCACCCGCTGCCACACCTGGGTGCGGTAGAAGGGGCCGATGTAGCCACGCACTTGCAGGGTCTTGCCGCCTTCTTGCGGCGCCAGCCTGAGCTTGTAGAGCTTGCCGCTTTCAGGGTCGAGGATGGTGCCGCCTTCCCAAACAGGATCGGCGCCACTGCGCTTGGCATCGCGAATGATCTCCATCCCGATCTTGGGCTGGCCCTTGCGGTCGTCGGTGCACAGGTTGCACAAGGGCTCGGGGCTGGCTGCCTGGAGGCTGCGCTCAACCTTGCCAACGAGCACACCACCGTTGTCGCGGATGCTGATTTCTGCCCGAGGTTTGCCAGTGTTGTCATCAATGCTGTGCCAAGTACCCACCGGGGTCATTTGCGCCTGGGCCAGCCCCAGGAAGGCCAGTCCACTGGCCAGAAGCGAAGAAAAACGGATCATGTTCATGCCTTTCGATCAGGTGCTCAAGCCAGGGCGGCCTCGGTGTCCATCAGGGGCTTGCTGCCAGTGCGCGCGGTGCGCATGAGCGTGGCCGTCTCCGGGAACAGCTTGGCAAAGTAGAAGCGGGCGGTTTGCAGCTTGGCGGTGTAGAAAGGGTCGGTCGAGCCGGCAGCCAGTTGGCGCAGCGCCACCTGAGCCATGCGCGCCCAGAAGTAGGCAAACACCAAATGACCGGCCACGCGCAGGTAATCCACTGCCGCCGCACCCACCTCGTCCGGGTTCTGAAAGGCCCGGAAGCCCAACTCGGTGGTGAACTTGGTCATCTGCTCGCCCAGATAAGCCAGTGGGTTGATGAATTCGGCCATCTGCTCGTTGACGCCCTCCTCCTCGACCAAAGCCGCGATGAGCTTGCCGAATTTTTTCAACGTAGCGCCGTTGTTGCCCAGCACCTTGCGGCCCAGCAGGTCGAGCGACTGAATGGTGTTGGTGCCCTCGTAGATCATGTTGATGCGGTTGTCGCGCACCAACTGCTCCATGCCCCACTCGCGAATGAAGCCATGGCCGCCAAAAACCTGCATGCAGGCGTTGGTGGCGATGTGGCCGTTGTCGGTGATAAAGGCTTTGACGATGGGCGTGAGCAGGGCCAGCACCTCGGCCGCGTCCTTGCGGGTTTTTTCGTCGGGGTGATTGAGCTCCTGGTCAAGCAGCAAGGCGCAGTAAGCCGACAGGGCCCGCCCGCCTTCGGCATAGGCTTTGGCCGTCATGAGCATCTTGCGCACATCCGGGTGCACGATGATGGGGTCGGCCGGTTTGTCCTTGGCCTTGGGGCCGGTCAGCGAGCGCATCTGCACCCGGTCTTTGGCATAGGCCAGCGCATTTTGAAAGGCCACTTCAGTCAGCCCCAGCGACTGGTTGCCCACGCCCAGGCGGGCTGCGTTCATCATGACGAACATGGCCGCCAGTCCCTTGTGGGGCTGTCCCACCAACTGGCCCACCGCGCCGTCAAGCACCATCTGGCAGGTGGCATTGCCGTGGATGCCCATCTTGTGTTCGAGCCCACCGCAGTAGATGCCGTTGCGCTGGCCTGGCGTGCCATCGGCCTGGGGGTGAAACTTGGGCACAACAAACAAACTGATGCCCTTGCTGCCGACCGGCGCATCGGGCAGGCGAGCGAGCACCAGGTGCACGATGTTGGCGGCCAAGTCATGCTCGCCGGCGCTGATGAAAATCTTGTTGCCGGTCAGCTTGTAACTGCCATCGGCCTGCGGCTCGGCCTTGGTGCGCAACAGGCCCAGGTCGGTGCCGCAGTGCGGCTCGGTCAGGCACATCGTGCCCGTCCACTCGCCGCTGGTCAGCTTGGGCAGGTAGAGCGCCTTCTCCGCCTCGGTGCCGTGCGCGTGCAGGCATTCGTAGGCGCCATGCG
>JAXITB010000130.1:0-7255 GCA_034680305.1 Polaromonas sp.
GCGGCCAGCTCGTCGGGCACGCGCTGCATACGCGCCATGATGGGTGACCAGGCCAGCATGATCAGGATGGAAAGCCTTTAAGCGCCACCGTCTGCCTCACGCCTCGTGCAGCACGGTGCCGACCAGATTGACGCCAAACTCCTGCAAACCCTGCCTCAGATGCGCCAGTCGCGGCAATGAGGAACTGTGCTGGCGAGCCATCAGCAGGGCTGCGCCGCAGCGCGCCGCCACCGTCAGCGCATCGGCGCAGTCTGCCGATGCCGGCGTGTCGATCACCAACAGGTCAAAAGGCTGGCCCCATGAATCGATCAATCGGCCAAAGGCAGGGCGGGCCAGCAGTTCCTGCGGATTGGGCGCCGGCGTGCCGGCGGGCAGTACCGACAGGCCGCGCAATTCGCTGATGGCAGCGATCACTTCGCCACCGGCTCGACCCGCCAGCAGGTCCGACAGGCCCGCGACCGCACCCAAGCGAAACAGCTCGTGCTGACGCGGCTGGCGCAAGTCGGCGTCGATGAGCAGGGTACGCAAGCCCAGCTGCGAGAAACTGATGGCCAGATTGGCGGCCGAGACCGAGCGTCCCTCGCTGCGGTCGGGACTGACCACAGCCAGCGCGTGCGGCCCAGGCGTCAGCGCCAGCCAGCGCAGCGACAACTGACTGCGCAGCGCCCGCCACTGCTCGGCCTGCGCACCGTCAGGCCGGTGGGCGGCCACGAGTTCGGCGGCCAGCGGGCTGTTGGGCCCCAAGTAGGGGTAGTCAAACTGTACCGACAGGCCGTAGCGCAGGTCATCTGCCGTGAGCAAACCGGTGGCCAGACCGGCCTGGCCAAATCGCATGCCGTGGCTGCGCGCATGGGCCAGGATCCGGTCAACGTCGGACGGCACAAGACGGCCTGCCTCGACCAGTATCTGACCCAAGGGTTGCCGCCCGGCCGGCGGCTCGGCGGCCAGGCTGAGCTCTGCACCGGCCAGTGGCTGAGCGGTGGCTCCATTCATGCGGACCTCCCGTGGCCCAAGGCCAAAGGCTGCGATCGCCCACGCAGCAGGGGTGCGTCTGGCCGGCTGTCCCGGGTCGGCCGAGCACTCATGCGCGCCAGGACCGGCAGATCAAGCACCTGTACGATGTCAGCGGCCGAGCGCACGCGCCGCTGTGTCAGCTCCGCCCACAGGGCCAAGCCAATGCCCAGCAAAGCACCGCCAAAGGCCGCTGCCAGCAGCACGGTCGAGCGGCTGGCGCCGGCCGGCTTGAGCGGGGCCTGGGCCGTGTCCAGGCGCATCACGTTGGTCTGATTGCTCAGGCTTTGCAAGCGGGTCAGGGAGGCGCTCTTGCTGACCTCGTCGTAGGCCCGCTGTGCCGCCTCGACGTCACGGCGGTAGACATTGAGCTCCTCGCGCTGCTTGTTGATCGCCATCACCCGCCCCTTTTGCGCGGCCAGCACCGACTGCAGCTCGCGCTCACGTTCGCGCCCGACGCTCCAGCTGGTGTCGATGGAAGTCCCAATGCGGGCGGTCTCGCTTTGCAACTGCGTCCGCACGGCGGCCAGCTCGGACTGCATGCGCTGCATCTGCGGATGATTGGGTCCCAGGTTCACGCCCATCTCTTTGAGCCGTGCCTCCTGCCGATTGACCTCGCTGCGCAAATTGGCCAGCAGCGGGCTTTGCATGGCTTCGGCCACTGTCTCGGCGCGCGCCGATCGCTTACTCAGGGCGTCGGTGTTCTGGCCCTGCACCGCCGTCAGCTGCGACGACAGTTCAGCCAGTCGCGTGCTTTCATGATCGAGCCGCTCGTCGGTGGAGACCAAGCCCACCCGCTGCGCGTAGGCCGACAGCCGGCTCTGCGCCTGCTCGAGCCGCTCACGCGAGCTGCGCACCTGCTCATCGAACCACTGGGCGTAAACGCGTGCCGGCTCGGTGCGTAAGGCCAGCACCGTTTCCACATAGGCCTGAGCAAAGGCATTGGCGGTATCGGCCGCCGCCTGCGCCTGCGGCGCCTTGTAGACGATGTGAATCACATGGCTTTCACGGGCCGGTCTCACGTCCAGGCCCTGCCGCAGCGCATCGAGCAGCCAACTGTCGTACGAGCCCTGTCCTTGGCTCGCTTGCTGCCAGCGCGCCTGCCAAGCGGCGTCCTGCGCCAGGCCCAGTGCCTGCACCACCCGCTGCGCCACCCGCTCCCCGGCAATGATGTCAACCTGCGTGGCCATGAAACTCGGTGCGATCACCCCGGTCACGCCCTGGGCGGCGGCCACCGGATCGGGGGCGCGCACATCGACCAGCAAGGCCGTCTGCGCGCTGTAGTTGCGCGGCATCCAGGCGGTGGCAGCCAGCCCCAGCATCACAGCCCCCAACGTCACTGCCAGCGCCAAGCGCCAGCGGGCACGCACGATCAGAAGAAATTGATGCAGTGTCATGGCTTGCTTTTTCAAAAGAGACTTTCGCCGACATGAATCACGTCGTCCGGGCGAACGCCGTCGCCCAGACTCGGTGCGCTCTCGACCAGGCGACCTTGCTCGTCGCGGCGATGCAGCCGCAAGCGGTTCTGGCTGCCACGCGCCGTGGGGCCGCCCCCGGCGGCCAGCGCTTGGCGCACCGTCATGCCGCGCTCTAGTCGGTGCGGGCCGGGTTTTTGGGCCTCGCCATAGATGTAGAACTGCGGCGCCTTACCCACATACAAGGTGTCGCCCGCGGCGAGCACGATGTCATCGCCCGAGGGTTGCGCCGCAAACAGGGACGGCACATCAATGACCCGTCGAAAGGACTGACCGGCCCGGGTGCCAGTGACCACCAGCAGGTCGCCGCCGGCGGCGGTGATGCCGCCTGCGGCCGCCAGCATGTCACTGACGCGGGTGTTCAGGCGCTCGAGCACAAAGCGACCCGGCCGACTGACCTGCCCGAGCACCGAGACCTGGTGGCCGCGCATCTGGCGCAGCACGATGCTCACCTGCGGATCGCGCACATAGCCGCCGCTGCGCAAGGCCAATGCAATGCTCGCTTGCGCCTCGACCAGCGTCAGCCCGCCGACCCCCACCGTGCCAATCAACGGATAACTGATGACGCCACTTTCAGAGACCTGCGCATCGAGCGAGAGGTCCGGGTTTTGAAACACCAGCACCCCGATGGTGTCACCCGGCCCGAGCCGGTAGTCGCTCGCCAGGGCGGGCGGCGCCAGGCTTTGAGCCTGCACGCGAGTCGTCACCACCCATGCGGCCATGCCGAACAAGCAACCGAGCCAAAACCAACGAAGGGCAAGCCTCATGAAACACCTCCTGTCATCACATCAAAAGCTGGCCTGGGCCGACAGGGCCAGGATGCGGGCGCGGTAGTCAGCGCCGGCCACGTTGGAGCTGCGCTCGTCGCGCTGCGCGCTGGCCGTCAAGCGCAGGCTGCGCAGCGCCTGCCACTGCAACTCCAGCGAGGCCAAGCGCAGCCGGTCCTGCCGGCCAGCGGCCAGCGCCCCGGGCAGCGCACCCTTGTAGCGGCGCTCGCCTTGCTCCAAGCGCAAGCGCAGCCAAGTTTTGACGCCAGCCTGCCACTGCGGCGCGACATAGAGGCGATCGCCCTCGTAATAGCTGGCGTCGAGCGTCTGATAAGCGGCCAATTCGCGCACCAGACCCGCGCTCAGGCTGGTCTTGCCAGTCAGTTCCCACTGAGCGCCGGCGCGGGCGACCCAGCCTGAAAAATCCCGGCCGGGCTGCTGGGCATGGTCGCGCGCCAAGTGCCCGAACTGCCCCTGCAGCCGCAGCTGGCCGGTGGCCACCCAGTTCCAGTCAAAGGCATGCTCGCGCTCGGTGAAGTCGCCCACCGCCGCCGCCGAGCCCGAATAACTGCCCTGCCCTTGCCTCAGCCGATACGACAGACTGTGCTCGGCAGGCAGCACATAGCGCAGTCCCAGCTCGCCCCCGCGCAGCGTGCTGTCGGGCTCCTGCCCGCTCGGGTCGGTGTTGTCCTGCCGGCGCTCGAACAGGCCACCCAGGGCCCGCCAGTCGGCGCCCAAGCGGTACTGCGCCTGCAGCGTCGGGGCCGTCTCGGTGCGCCGAATCAGGCCACTGGCCGAGGCGTCACCCAAGCGGTCCACCCATTGCCGCCGCTCGGCGGCAATGCGCCCGCTCCAGGCCGGCCCCAAGGCCCAGTGCCAGGCGGCCAGATAGTTCAGGGCATTGAAGTCCAGCGCTGAGGTGCGCTGATACCGATAGGCGTCGAGCTTGGCCTGCAACTCGATGCGCTGCTGGCTGTAGGTCTTGTCCAGGCGCATGCCGGCGTTGGCCACCCAGATGTGATCGGCCACCGCACCCTGGCTGCTGCGCAGCACGTTGTCGTCGTGCTGCCACTGCGCGCCGGCCTGCAATGTCAAAGGTCGCAATGGCTCAGGCTCGGGCAGAGGGTCGGCCCAGGGCGTGATCTGCGCCTGGGCCGAGGCACTGAGCCCCAAAGCCAGGGCCGTCAGTAGGGCCGAGCGACTCCTGCGCGATCGGGCCAGCAGCGCGATGGGTTGGTGGGGAAAGGCGCGATCGCGCATTGCAGTGTTCATCAGGCCATCCGATTCGTTGAAAGGCAGTCAGGGCAAGCTTTAGTACGCACGGGCATCCTTGAACACGAGGGCCACGGTGCGCGCGATGATGCGCAGGTCCAGCAAGAGCGACCAGTGGCGCAGGTAATCGAGGTCCAGGTCGATGCGGGCCTGCATCTGCTCGAGCGTCTCGGTTTGCCCGCGCTGACCATTGACCTGCGCCCACCCGGTGATGCCGGGCCTGACCTTGTGGCGCACCATGTAGCCCTTGATCAGCTTGCGGTAAAGCTCGTTGTGCGCCACCGCGTGGGGCCTGGGTCCGACGATGCTCATGCGGCCCTGCAGCACGTTGACGAACTGGGGCAGTTCGTCCAGCGAGGTGCGTCTCAAGAACGCGCCCAGACGGGTCACTCGGGGGTCGGCCCGGTGGGCCTGCTCGATTTGCGGGCCGTCTTCAGTCACCGTCATCGACCGGAACTTGTAGACCCGAATCTCCTGCCCATCGAGGCCATAGCGTCGCTGGCTGAAGATCACCGGGCCGGGCGAGTCCAGCCGCACCAGCAGCGCAATGAGCAGGAGCAGGGGCGAGATCAGCAGCAAAATCAGCGTGGCCAGCAGCAGGTCGCTGCCGCGCTTGAGCAAGCCGGTCCAGCCCCGAAACGGCGTGTCGCACACCGAGATCACCGTTACCCCGCAAACCCGGTCGCTGCGCGCCTGAATCAGGTCGGTGATGAACAGGTCGGGCACAAAGTAGATCGAGGCGGTGGTGTCCTTGAGACCGTCGAGCACCTGCAAGATGCGCGGGCTCGACGACATGGGCAGCGACAAGTAAATCAGCTGCACCCGGTGCTTGCGCACATAGTCGGGCAGGTCGGCCAGCTGGCCAGCCAGGGCCTGCGCCCCAAGCGTGGCACCCCGGCCCTGGCTGCGGTCATCAAACACCCCGAGCAGGCGCAAGCCCTCAAAAGGCGATTGGGCGATGCGCTTGGCCAGCATTTGGCCCTGCGGGTTGAGTCCCACCACCACCGCCGATCGCGGCGGGCCCTGCAGACGCGACAGGCCGGGGGTGCCCAGTCGCAGCAAAGCATGGGCCGCCAACTGGGCACTGGGCGCCAGCCACAGCCAGTGCAACAGCAGGCGCTGATCGAAGACCGCGATGTAGCCGGTGGCCAGGCCCACAGCGGCCAGCAGCGTGGCCCGCCAGACCCAGCGCAGCAGCAACTGCGGGGCCAGACGGCCGAGATTGAGGTGGGCATCGCCTCGACCCGGAAAGGCCAACAGAAAGGCCAACAGGCCCAGCACCACCAACGGCGGTGTGATCTGGCCTTCGCGCATCCAGGCCAAGGCGGCCAAGCTGAGCACCAGCATCAGGGGTTCGAGCGCCGCCTCGATGAGCAACAGGACCGGCCCCCGTTCGACCCCGCCTGCCCCACTCGACCGCAGCGAGGGCCAGGGGTGTGCCGAACTCAGCGTGGGCGTCTCAGCCATGGCAGTTGCCGGGTTCAGGCGCCACCGCGAAAGGGCACGGGCGGCATGTCAATGGAGGGATCGGTCGGAAAGGCATGGGTCTGGCGCAACGAAGCTGGCCTTCATTGTTCGGCCCGACCCGGTGGCGCGGCGTAGGACAAAGCCGGCTGTGCCCGACAGGCCACAAGCCATGCGGCCGGGCTTGCTGGCCGTGGTCGGGCTGAGGCCTCGGTCACGCCAGGGGCCGGCATGACCCTGGGCTAGAATCGATCGCGTCAGGAGAGCGTCTTGCCCCATGCAAGACCGCCGAAGGCGCAGGACGCGGCTGCTTGCAAGGGCCGCGCATCGAACGCTCAGGCACCCAGGACTGACAAGCGTCACACCCGTGACGATCCCGTCTGGAGAGAGGTCGGTCAAGGAGCCGGCCCACCGAAGGAGCAAACCCGCATCGCCGGGCGAATCTCTCAGGTAAAGCGGACAGAAGGGGCAGCCCATGATGCGTCATGGCCCTCGCCTTGCTCTGGAGTTCCGTTTGTCTTCTGCCCCGTCAAGCCCCCCGCTGCTGCGCACCCCGCTGCACGCCCTGCACCTGTCGCTCGGTGCGCGCATGGTCCCCTTCGCCGGCTACGAAATGCCGGTGCAATACCCCACCGGCCTGATGGCCGAACACCACCACACCCGCCAAGCAGCCGGCCTGTTTGACGTCTCGCACATGGGTCAGATGCGCCTGACGGGCACTGAAGCGGCAGCCGCCCTCGAAACCCTGATGCCGGTCGATGTGGTGGGGCTGGGGCTGAACCGCCAGCGCTATGGTTTGCTGCTGGGCGATGAGGGCGGCATCATTGACGACCTGATGTTCGTGCGGCGCGCCGACGACCTCTACCTCATCGTCAACGGCGCCTGCAAACACGGTGACCTGGCCCATTTGCAGGCGCGCATCGGTGGGCGTTGCCACATCGAGCCGATGTTCGACCGGGCCCTGCTGGCCCTGCAAGGCCCGCAGGCCGTCACCGCCCTGCGCCGGCTGCTGCCCGGCATTGAGCCACTGGTCTTCATGAGCGGCATGGCCACAATCTGGCAAGGCGCCGAGCTCTACCTGACCCGCAGCGGCTACACCGGCGAAGACGGTTTCGAGATCTCGCTGCCGCCCGACGTGGCCGAGGCCTTTGCCCGCGAGTTGCTGGCGCAGCCGGAGGTCAAACCCATCGGCCTGGGCGCGCGCAATTCGCTGCGCCTGGAGGCCGGGCTGTGCCTGTACGGCCAGGACATCGACACCACCACCAC
>JAXITB010000131.1:0-7253 GCA_034680305.1 Polaromonas sp.
GACACCATCAGGCTTTGCCAGTTAATTTTTGTGTCGACCAGATGTTTGCGCACCGTCGTGCCCGAGGCATCCGCAGGTAATACCAGATGGCAGGCGAGATCCTGCGCACAGGAGCGGATCTGATCTATCTTGGCGACGACTTCAATGCCGGGAGTATCAATTAATACCAGCTTGCGATGGCCCAGTTCACCGAGCAGCATTTTCAATGTGTCGGCATCCGTGGCGCGCAGGCAGTCAATACCGTTTTGTGCGCACAGCATTTGAATCTGGCTCCAGGCACCGGCGCGCTGATCGCAATAGCTAATCACGGCAACCGACTCCGGACCTTTGCGTTCTGCAGCGGCACGGGCTAGGCGGACGATCATCATGGTCTTGCCAGCACCGGAAGGGCCGGCGATCGCATGAATACCGCGCTGCGGCAGCTTGGCCCAGTGCTCGCCCAGGCTTTCGATTAAATGAGCACGCAGTGCTTCGGTCGCCTGCTGCAAATCATCCATATCGCTAATGTGATCCACCAGCAGCGTGCGCAGTGAAACAGGAATGCTGGCTTCGCCAAGCGCCGTTACCAGAGGGCGCACGGCCGATTTAGTGTTTGATTCCGATTGCCAGGAAGCGACGCGCTGTGCGAGCTTGAATTCTTTGCGAATCGCCGAGAGTTCATCACGCACCATGTCCACGATCTCGCGTCCGCGAATATAGTCGCGCTTGTCTTCTTCATTTTTTTGTGCGGGTGGCGTGATCTCGGGAGCAGGGCTGGCGGTGGTGCCATGCTCGGCTTCTTTGAATGATTGCTTGAGCACCTGATCGAAGCGCTGTCCATCACCCAGATCGCTGGTTTCGAGCAGCGTCTCGGGTGCGACGTCAACCGCCACAATGACTTCGGTCATGCCGTTGACCTTGGCGTTCGAGACGAACAGCACGTCCTTGCCGTAGAGCGCGACTGCTTTTTCAGTGGCTCTGCGGATGTCTTTGGCGAGTATGCGTTTGAGTTCCATGGGTTATGCCTTTAACTCTTTGCTTGCGCTTCTACGGTGTAAATAACTTTGACTGACTGATCGTCCGGAATTTCGGTGTACGACAAAACGATCAGCTCGGAAATGCGGTGACGAACCATCTTGGACAGCCAGGGGCGAATCGAGGGTGCTACCACCAGCACGGCCGGATTACCCTGATCTTCCACAGTGCGCGTTGCATCGCGCAGGGCAGAGAACAGGCTCTCGGCAAGACCGGGTTCGATCACCACGCTTTGTCCCGGCGCGCCATTGGTCAGCACGTTATGGAGCAGTTGTTCGAGTTCAGGCGCCAGTGTCATGACGGCCAGATTTTCCTGCGTATCCAATAGTTCCTGAACAATCATGCGGCCCAGCTTGGGTCGAACCATCGCGGTCAGTTGTTCGGGGTCTTGTGTTTTTGCGGCGGCATCGGAGAGCGTCTCGACAATCGTGCGCATATCGCGAATGGCCACGCCTTCGGTCAGCAGATGCTGCAGTGTGCGCGTGATGACGCCCAGTGCCATCTTGCCCGGTACCAGATCTTCCACCAGCTTGGGCGACTTCGCTGCCAGCTTATCGAGCAATTGTTGTGTCTCGTCGTGCGACAGCAATTCAGAAGCGTTTTCACGCAGGACTTTATTCAAATGCGTGGCAATGGCCGTCGCCGGATCGACGACGGTGTAGCCCAGTGTTCGTGCGTAATCGCGTTGTGATGGATCGATCCACACGGCTTCCAGACCAAAGGCCGGCTCTTTCGTAGGAATACCCTCGAGTTCGCCATACACCTTGCCGGGATTGATCGCGAGCTCGCGACCGCTCTTGATTTCGCCTTTGCCGCGCACAACGCCATTGAGAACGATGTGATAGACGTCCGGATCGAGATTGAGCGCATCGCGGATGCGGACTGGCTGCACCAGGAAACCCAGTTCGGCCGAGAGTTTTTTGCGAACGCCTTTGACGCGCGGCATCAGTTGTCCGCCCGTCTCAGGGTTCACCAGCGGGATCAGGCCGTAGCCGATTTCCAGACCGATCAGATCGACCTGGTCCACATCGTCCCAGTCCAACTCTTTGGGTGCCTCGGGGGCGAGGGCGGCTGCTTCGGCCACCTCTTGCGGGCTGGGCTCGGCGCTGCGTTTGAGCACCATCAGTCCCAGGGCTGCGGTGGCCGCGGCCAGCGTGAGAAACACCAGATGGGGCATGCCCGGGATCACACCCAGGATGGCCAGAAAGCTCGCCGAGATGAACAGGGCCGAGGGGTTGGCCAACTGGGAGCTGGCCTGCTCGGTGGTGTTTTCCGAGGTATTGACCCGGGTCACGATGATGGCGGTGGCCAGCGACAGGAACAGGCCCGGAATCTGGCTCACCAGACCGTCGCCGATGGTCAGCAGGGTGTAGACGCGGCCGGCTTCGGCCACCGGCATGTTGTGCTGCATCACGCCGATGATCAGGCCGCCGATGATGTTGATCACCAGGATCAAGAGGCCGGCCACCGCATCGCCGCTGACGAATTTGGACGCACCGTCCATGGAGCCGAAGAAGTCTGACTCCTGCGACAGATCCTCACGGCGTTTCTTGGCTGTTTCCTGGTCGATCACGCCGGCGTTGAGGTCGGCATCAATCGACATTTGCTTGCCGGGCATGGCGTCCAGGGTAAAGCGTGCGTTGACCTCCGAGACCCGCCCCGCGCCCTTGGTGACCACGATGAAGTTGATGATCATCAAAATCATGAAGATGATGAAACCGACCAGGTAGTTGCCGCCAATGACAAAGTGACCGAAAGCGGCAATCACTTGACCGGCGGCCTCTTCGCCTTCATGGCCGCTGACCAGGATCACCCGGGTCGAGGCCACGTTCAGGGCCAGCCTGAGCATGGTGGCAAACAGCAGCACCGACGGGAAGGACGAAAACTCCAGCGGCTTGCGGGTGTTGATCGCAATGAGCACGATCAGCAGGCTCGATGCAATATTGAAAGTGAACAGCACATCGAGCAGCCAGGGCGGCATGGGCAGCACCAGCATGGCCACGATCAGCAGCACCAGGGCCGGGACGCTCAAGCCCGTCATGCTGAACTGGGTCAGGCTCTGTCGGAGGTTTGACAGGGTCAGAGTGCTCATGGATGGCTTTGTCTATAGGAAGAAGGGCTGTTCGATCGGTGGTCGCGGGCTTTCGGGCCCTGCGGTCGGAGCAGTTCTGCAAAGTCCGTGCCATGCAAAGTTGACAGCCTCCCCCAGGCCCTCGGTCCGATGGCCAGCGGCAAGTCCTGTCCGGTCATGCTTTTTGCTACATCGGGTGGCCCGCCTGTGGGCCTCTTCACTCAATCAGCCAAAGTCATCATGGACGCACCTTCGCTTTCCGCTGTCACACCGGCCTCGGTCAATCTCGTCACCCCTGTAGAAACCTCTCCCGGCAACGCGCCATCGACCATGCGCGGGGCCGATTTCGCCAACCTGTTTGGCCATCTCATGAACCCCGGGGGGCGGCAAGATCTTGCCGCTGCTGGCCTGCAGTCCGTGCCGCTGGGCCCGCAGATCGAGGTCATCACGGCCGCTGAGCCACTGCCCGATGCCGCCAGCCTGGCTGCTTTTGCCAAGGGGCAGGGCCTCGATGACGTCATGGTGCGGGCCTTGTTTGGCGCCGCTGCGTTTGAGGGCCAAGCCGCCGGCGTCACTTTGACCCATTTGACCGCGCCCGTCTGCCCTTTGACGGGGGCGCTCCTGACCCCTGGAGGGCAGGGGGCTGAACCGGTGGTGGCCGATCAGGCCTTGACCGGCGAGGCCACCCTGGCGGCCACCGCAGCGATGGTGCTGAGCACCGGCTTGCGGCCTTTGGCCGGCTTGATGCAGTCGCCTGAGGCTGAAGCCCCCCCGCCGACTTCGGGCGAGGCGATCCAGCAACAGGCTCTGGCCCTGGCCACGGGGGCCGTCCTGCCTGCCCTGCTGGGTCGGGGCTCGGCCCCACCTACGGGTCGCGCTGAAGCGGCCGCGCCTTCGTTGGCCGGCCCAGCCGGCTTGGCACCGTCGCCGGTGGCAGGTCTGGAGGCCGGTCGCATCGCCTCATTGAACGTCTCTCATTTGAGCTGGCAAGTCCAGTCCATGGGCGCCCCGCAACCGGTGGCGGCGGTGCATGAGTTGCAGTCTCAGGCGGCCTCGGCGGCCTTGAGCGAGACCTTGCCGGAAGACCTGCCCGAGGCTCTGCGCCTGCGCCTGGAGCCCAGCCAATTCATCACTCAGCGCCTGGCTGCCATGGCCGGCACTGGCGAGCAGGCCACCTGGGGGTCGGTGGCCGGCCAGTCCGTGGCCTCGGGCCTGCTGCGTCTGGACATGCGTGGCCTGAACCTGGTTGACCCCTCGAAACCCCTGGCTGATCAAGCGCTTGCGGGCGGCGATTCGGCTGGCGAGGGCCTGCCTGCCGCAGGCAGCACCCCTGTCTTGCAGGATTCCGGCCGGCCGACCCAGCATGCGGCAGCCGGCACCGCCACACCCTGGACCAGCACGGCGGCGCAAAGGGCCGAACAGTATGAGCAACTGGCCCAGCGCTTGGGCGAGGCGCTCGGTCAGCGCCTGCAAAGCCAGTTGGAACGCGGTGACTGGAAGCTTCAAATGCGGCTGGACCCCGCCCATCTTGGTCGCATCGATCTGGACCTGGACATGAGCGCCGGTGGCCTCGATGCCGTGTTTCGCAGTGACAATCAGGTCACCCGAGACCTGATTGCACAAAGTTTGGGGCGATTGCGCGAAAGTCTTTCACAGTCAGGCACGGCAGTTGCTAATGTCTGGGTACAAGGGGATTCCAGCCGCCAATCTGGCGGAAATCCGACACCTGGGCGTACGCCTGACGAGCAAGAAGGTCGGGTAAGCGGCCGCGATGCAGGCTCTGACGAGCGCATAGCGGCAACCGCGGTCCAAAGACCGCGCCAGGGGACGAGTGCCTGGGATGTGCTGGCTTGATGAGGGCCGGCCCATCGCACGGGAGACACCTGAAGGGTAAGTCATGGCAGAAGAAGCAGTTGTTGAAGAAGGCGCGGAGCAAAAGCCCAAATCCAAGCTGATTCCCATCATTTTGGGAGCGGTCGGCCTGATCGTGATCGTGGCCGGCACCATGCTGGCGACCCTGTACTTCACTGGATTTTTCAAGCCCAAGCCGCCCACCTTGACGGCCGAAGAGCGCATCGCCCTGGGTTTGGACCCGGAGCCTGAGACCGCAAAGGCGAGCAAGGACGGCAAGGATGCCAAGGACGGCAAGGACGCCAAGCCCGAGAAGCTCAAGAAATCGCCCGAGGCCCAGCGCTTTGACTTCAACTATTTTCAGATGGAGCGCGAGTTCCTGGTTAATGTGACCGGCTCCAAGCGCGTCATGTCGATCCAGGTGGCGGTGATGACCCGCTATGACCAGCGCGTCGTTGACAACCTCAAGAAGCATGAATTTGCCCTGCGCTCGGTCATGATGGACGTCATGCGCCAGTCGCAGGAGGGCGAAATCAACAAGCCTGAATTCCGGGTTGATCTGGCCAAGAAGCTGCGCGACGCCATGAACGGCTTGCTTGAAAAGTACGAGGAATTCGGCGGCGTCGAAGACGTCTTCTTCACCTCCTTCATTGTTCAGTGACATCGTCACAGCGGCTGCGACACCCACACCCACCATGGCAGATCAACTGTTGACCCCGGAAGAGCTCTCGGCACTGGCCGAGGGCATCAACGACGGCAGTATCCCCGTCGATACCGGCTTCAATACGTCCATGCGTGTGCGCAAGCACGACCTGGCCAGCGAGGACTCGAGTCTGGGCGTCAATGTGGCGTCCATCGACATGATCAACGAGCGCTTCGTGCGCACTTTCCGGCTCGGTTTGCTGGAGATGTTGCGCTCGAGCCCACGCGTCTCGCCCAATCGAGTGCAGATTGCCCGCTTCGG
The DNA here is from genome assembly GCA_034680305.1 of Polaromonas sp. Taxonomy (GTDB): domain Bacteria; phylum Pseudomonadota; class Gammaproteobacteria; order Burkholderiales; family Burkholderiaceae_C; genus Polaromonas. Next base: position 5,901 of record JAXITB010000131.1, read on the forward strand.
TGACTACCTCAAGGGCTTGCGTGCGCCGCTGTCGGTCAATATGGTTCGCATGAATCCCCTGCGTGGGTATTCAATCGTGGCGATCGACCCAGTGGTGGTGTTCAGCTCGCTGGACAGTTTTTTTGGTGGCTTTGGCCGCGGCGTGGCCCAGTTGCCGCCCACTCGTCTGTTCACCCCCACCGAGACCCGGATCATCAACATGATCCTCGAGGTGTTTTTTCGTTCGCTCAAGGATGCTTGGTCGCCGATCATGGACATCGAGCACGAGGTGGTCAGCTCCGAGATCAACCCGCAATTCGCCCAGATCGCCGACGAGAACGACCTGGTGGTGCTCTCGCGCTTCGAGGTCGAGGCCGGCCCCACCACGCAGGGTTTCATCGATCTGGTCTATCCCTACGCCTCGCTCAAGCCGGTGCGTGACCAGTTGCGCAGCCGGGTGCAGACCGGCGACGGCAACGAGGAGTCGGACAACCAGTGGCGCAACGACCTGGGCGTGGCCGTCGACAGCGCCTCGGTGGAGTTGCGCGTCCTGCTCGGTGACGTGGCCTCGAGCCTGGGTGCGATTGAATCCATGCAGCCGGGCGACATTCTTTTCTTCAAAAAGCCCGATCTGGCCCGGATGCTCATCAACGAAGTGCCCGCCTTCGATGTGCAGGTGGGCAATCTGGGCAGCCAGACGGCCGTACAAATTCAGCGCAGTGTCATTCCAGGCATGCAATAAACCTCAGGACCCGCGACCATGAGCGACAACCCATCCGCAAACGCCGGCGACGGCCAGATCAACCCCGAGGTGCTGCAGAACATCCAGGTCACCCTGTCGGTGGAGGTTGGACGCGCCATGATCAAGATCCGCGACCTCATGCGCCTGACGCAGGGCAGCGTGGTGGAACTCGATCACATCGCTGGCGAGCCGCTGGACCTGCTGGTCAACAAGACCGTGGTGGCCCAGGGTGAGGTGGTGTTGGTCAATGACCGCTACGGCATCCGCCTGACCCGTGTCGTGCCCGCCTCCGAGCGCATGAAGAACCTCTGATCCCTCAAGGCCTCAGTTCATGGAAACCCTGCGCATCATTGGTAGTCTCATTCTGGTCTTCGGCCTGATGGGTGCGTTGCTGTGGGGTTTGCGCCGCATGCAGATGAAGATGGGTCCGGCCATGCCGGGTCGGCGTTTGCAGGTGGTCGAAAGTGTGGGCGTTGGCCCGCGTCAAAGAATCGCGTTGGTGCGCGTCGATGGGCACGAGGTGCTGGTGGGGCTGTCGCCCGGCCAGATGACGGCCCTGGGCCAGTGGCCGGTGACACCGGCTGCCGGCGATGCCGCTGCACCGGCCGCTGACCCTTCAGCGACTGCGCCGA
>JAXITB010000132.1:0-7246 GCA_034680305.1 Polaromonas sp.
ACCTGACGGTGAGCAACCACATCTACTCGCCGCTGGTGGTGGCCATGAACAAGGCCAAGTTTGACAGCCTGCCGGCCAATTACCAGAAGGTCATCGTTGACGCAGCCCGCGAGGCGGCCTCCTACCAGCGTAACCTGAATGCGCAGAACGCCGGCAAGGTCATCGCCGACCTCAAGAAGTCGGGCATGCAAGTGATCGAGAAAGTCGACATGGCACCTTTCCAGAAGATCGTCTCGGCAGAAATCGCCAAGACCTTCGGCGAGAAGAATGGTCCGGCCCTGCTCAAGGCCATCGAAGACACCAAGTGATTCGCTGAGGTTGAACGCCCCCTCGTTCGAGGGGGCTTTTTTGATGCTTGGTTCATGAAAAAGCTCACCGACCTGTTTTTCAAGCTGGCCGAAGTCACTCTGGTGATCATGCTGTCGGTCATGGTCATCATGGTGTTCGGCAATGTCGTGCTGCGCTACGGCTTTAACGACGGCATCATCAGCTCTGAAGAGCTCTCGCGCTACCTGTTCATCTGGATCACCTTTTTAGGGGCCATCGTCACCATGCGAGAAAACGCCCACCTGGGGCTGGACTCGGTGGTGCGCAAGCTCAGCCTGCGCGGCAAGAAAGTCGCTTTCGCCATTTCCAATGTGCTGATGCTGGGCTGCTGCGTGCTGATGTTTTACGGCACGTTCAAGCAGCACGGCATCAACGCCACCACCCGTTCGGCCGTCACTGAAATTCCCATGAGCTGGGTCTATGGCATCGGTTACATCACCAGCGTGGCCATGAGCTGCATGATCCTGGGCAAGCTGGTTAGCCTGGCACGGGGGCAGTTTCGCGAGTCGGACCTGATCCAGATTCAGGACTCCGAGGAAACGGCCATCTCACAGGCCACGCAGGCCAAGGGGGACCCAAAATGACGGTCCTGGTCTTCATCGTTTCCCTGCTCGGCGCCATGGCCCTGGGCATGCCGCTGGCGTTTTCACTCATCGTCTCGGGCGTGGCGCTGATGCTGCACCTGGACAACTTTGACACCCAGATCGTCTCGCAAAACCTCATCAGCGGGGCTGACAACTTCCCGCTGATGGCAGTGCCGTTTTTCATGCTGGCCGGCGAGTTGATGAACGCCGGCGGCATGAGCCGGCGCATCGTCGAATCGGCCATGGTCTGGGTGGGGCATTTCCGGGGCGGCCTGGGCTATGTGGCGGTGTTTGCGGCGATCGTGATGGCCAGCCTGTCGGGCTCAGCTGTCGCTGACACGGCGGCTCTGGCTGCGGTGCTCATGCCCATGATGCGCGATGCCGGCTACCGCATGGACCGCTCGGCCGGCCTGATTGCCGCTGGCGGCATCATTGCACCGGTCATCCCGCCGTCCATCGGATTCATTTTGTTTGGCGTGATCGGCGGGGTGTCGATTTCCAAGCTGTTCATGGCGGGCATCTTCCCCGGCATCTTGATGGGCTTGGCTCTGGTCGTGACCTGGGCGATCGTGGCGCGCAAGGATCAGGTGCGAGTCAGCGAACGGGTTCCCTTGAAGCGGCGGCTGCAAGTCACCCTGAACGCCTTTTGGTCCTACCTGCTGGCCATAGTGATCATCGGCGGCATGAAGATGGGCATCTTCACCCCCACCGAAGCCGCCGTGGTGGCGGTGGTCTATTCACTCTTTGTGGGTTTGTTCATCTATCGCGAGATCAAGGTCCGCCAGCTCTACGGCATCATCCTGGCTGCCGCCAAGACCTCTTCCGTGGTGATGTTCCTGGTGGCCGCCGCGCTGGTCAGCGCCTGGCTGATCACCGTGGCCAACATCCCACGGCAGATCGTCGACATCCTGCGCCCCTTCATCGACAACCCCACCTTGCTGCTGGTCATGCTGATGCTGCTGGTGATGGTGGTGGGCACCGCCCTGGACTTCGCGCCGACGGTGCTGATCCTCACGCCGGTACTGATGCCGCTGGTGCGCGAGGCAGGCATTGATCCGGTCTACTTTGGCGTGCTGTTCATCATCAACAACGCCATTGGCCTGCTCACGCCCCCGGTGGGGACGGTGCTCAATGTGGTGTGTGGCGTCGGGCGCATTCCCATGCACGACGTGATCCGCGGCGTCATGCCTTTTCTGATGTCCCAGGTGGTGGTCATGGGTCTGCTGATTGCTTTCCCCAGCCTGGTCATGGTCCCTCTTAAATTCTTGCTTGCCCGATGAACGTTCTTGACTCATTCACCCTGACCGGCCGACGCGCCCTGATCACCGGCTCTTCGGCAGGCATTGGCCTGGCCCTGGCCGAAGCCTTGGGCCAAGCCGGCGCCCATGTCATCATCAATGGCCGCACGGCCAGCAAGGTGGATCAAGCCGTGCAGGCCCTGAAAGCGCAGGGCCTGTCGGCCAGCGCCAGCGTCTTCGATGTGACCGAGCCGGCGAGCGTGCGCGCTGCGGTCGATCAACTGGAGGCACAGGGCCCGATCGATATCCTGATCAATAACGCTGGTATGCAGATTCGCGGGCCACTGCAGGACTATGCCGACAGCGACTGGCACACGATCATGAAGACCAATCTGGACAGCGTGTACTTCGTCGGTCAGGCGGTGGCCAAGAAAATGATTCCTCGCGGCCGCGGCAAGATCATCAACATCTGCTCGGTGCAAAGCGAGCTCGGACGCCCCGGCATTGCGCCCTACACCGCCACCAAGGGCGCGGTCAAGATGCTCACCAAGGGCATGGCCATCGACTGGGGGCAGTTCGGCCTGAACGTCAACGGCATTGGCCCGGGCTACTTCAAGACCGAGCTCAATCAGAAACTGGTGGATGACGCGGCCTTCAGTAGTTGGCTGGTGGGTCGCACGCCGAGCCGGCGCTGGGGCGATGTCCAAGACCTGGGCGGGGCGGCCGTATTCCTGGCCTCCGACGCCTCGCGTTTCGTCAATGGCCACATCCTCTATGTGGACGGCGGCGTGACCGCCACGCTTTAAACTCAAGTTCCTTTGCGCATCGGCTCCCACCATGAAATCAGTCATCTGCCACTCGGCCCAAGACCTGCGGATCGAATCGATCGATCTACCGCCCCTGGGTGAACACCAACTGCGTGTCAAGGTCGCTTTTGGCGGCATCTGCGGCTCGGACCTGCACTACTACCAGCACGGCGGCTTTGGCACCGTGCGAATCAAGCAGCCCATCACGCTGGGCCACGAGGTCTCGGGCATCGTCGACGGCTGGGGCGCGCAAGTCAGCGGCTTCGAGCGCGGTCAGCGCATCGCGATTTCGCCCTCGCGGCCGTGCGGCCAATGTCGCTTCTGCCAAGCCGGGCAACACAACCACTGCCTGAACATGCGCTTTTATGGCAGCGCCATGCCCTTTCCGCACATTCAGGGTGCCTTCAGCGAAGCCATCGTCATCGAGCGCTACCAGGCCCATCCGATCGCCGCGCACCTGAGCCTGTCGGAAGCGGCCCTGGCCGAGCCCCTGTCGGTCGGGCTGCACGCCATCAGCCGCGCCGGCAGCGTGCTGGGTCAGCAGGTGCTGGTCACCGGTTGTGGCCCCATCGGCCTGTTGCTCATCGGTGCCTTGCGCCGCGCCGGGGCCGGCCGCATCGTGGCCTGTGACATCGCCAGCTTGCCACTGAGTTGCGCCCGCGAGATGGGTGCCGACGAGACCATCGACCTGAGCACCGAGGCCGATCGGCTCGAGGTCTACAAGGCAGAAAAAGGCCAGTTCGACACCGTCTTCGAGGCCTCGGGCAGCCAGGCCGCATTGCGCACTGCACTCGACCTCATCCGGCCGCGGGGTGTGATGGTGACCGTCGGCATGGGCGGTGACGTCAGCCTGCCCATGACCCAACTGGTGGCCAAAGAGGTGGACATGCGCGGCACCTTCCGCTTCCACGCCGAATTTGCCACAGCGGTGCGCTTCATCAACGAAGGGCTGATCAATGGCAAGCCGGTGATCACCCGGGTGCTGCCCATGGACCAGGCCATTGAGGCCTTCAAACTAGCGGCCGACAAGAGCCAATCACTCAAGGTGCAGATTCAATTCGCACCAGAGGCCGCCTGAGTCTTCCCCTCTTCATTGCTTCAAGGATCGATTGTGAGAAAAATTGCTCTTGTCACGGGTGCCAGTTCGGGCATTGGTCAGGCCTGCGCCTTGGGCCTGCTGCGGGAAGACTGGCAGGTGGTCTTGGTGGGGCGCCGCGCCGAGGCGCTGCAACAAACTGCCCAGCAGGCGGGCTCCCATGCCGCCCAGGCGGTCGTCATGCCAGCCGATGTGTCGGACCCGGCCCAGGTACAAGCCCTGTTTGAGCAAGTGCGCGAGCGCTTCGGCCGCCTGGATCTGCTGTTCAACAACGCGGGCATTTCCCTGCCAACCACTCTGCCTGGCGATGTCACCGTCGACGACTGGCGCCGCATGGTCGATGTCAACCTCAACGGCGCGTTCTACTGCCTGTCGCACGCGTTCAAGCTGATGCAGACCCAAAGCCCACAGGGTGGTCGCATCATCAACAACGGCTCCATCTCGGCCCATGTACCGCGCTACGGCTCGATCGCATACACCGCCACCAAACACGCCATCTCGGGACTGACCCGCGCGGCATCGCTCGACGGACGGGCTTTCAGCATCGCGGTCGGTCAGATCGACATCGGCAATGTGGCCTCCGACATGACCGAGCGCATGGCCAAGGGCGTGGCGCAGGCCGACGGCAGCATCAAGGCCGAACCCCGCATGGACATGAGCAGTGTGGTCGACACCTTCATGACCATGACCCGCCTGCCCCTGTCGGCCAACATCCTGTTTACCACCGTCATGGCCACCAACATGCCTTACGTCGGTCGCGGCTGAGGCCAGCCCACGGCTTGCTGCCTTGGCCCTGTTTTGCCATGACCGCTGACAAAGACATCGCGCTGATCGGCCTGGGCGTGATGGGTGAGAACCTCGCCCTCAATTTTGCGAGCCAAGGCTTTGCCGTGTGCGGCTTTGACACCGACCCAGCCAAGCGTCTGAGTTTCGAGCGCCGCACGCAAGCGCAGAAGGCCCAAGCGGCCGCCTCTTTGAAGGACCTGGTGGCCCAGCTCAAACGCCCTCGCCGCCTCTTGGTCATGGTGCCGGCCGGTCAGGCGGTTGACGCGGTCCTGCACGAACTGACCCCTTTGCTTGAGACTGGCGACGTGGTCATGGACGGCGGCAACACCCTGTTTTCAGACACCCAGCGCCGCATGGCCAGCCTGCAGTCGCAGGGCATTTTGTATGTCGGGGTGGGCGTCAGTGGTGGCGAGGAAGGCGCCTTGCGAGGTCCTTCCCTGATGCTCGGCGGCGCGTCCGAGGCCTGGCCCCATGTGCGGCCCATGATGCAAGCCATCGCCGCTCGGGCTGACGATGGGCAGCCCTGCTGCGAATGGATGGGCCCGGGCGGTGCGGGCCATTTCGTCAAGATGGTGCACAACGGGATCGAATACGCCGACATGCAGACCATCTGCGAGGCCTATTGGTTGATGCATCAGGTCCTGGGCATGCCGGCAGGCGAGATCGGCGAGGTTTTTCGGCAGTGGAACAAGGGCGAGTTGGGCAGCTACCTGATCGGCATCACCGCCGAAATTCTGGCTCACCACGATCCAGACACTGGTCTGGCCCTGGTTGACCTGATCCTCGATACCGCCGAACAAAAGGGCACCGGCAAATGGGCCAGCCAGGTGGCCCTGGACATGGGCGTGACGGTGCCGACCATTGCCAACGCCGTGTTCGCGCGTACCATGAGCGCCTTGCAGGCCGAGCGGGTCACCGCATCGCAGGTGCTGTTGGGGCCGCAGGCCGGCATACACACCGACCAGGAGGGCCCGATCGAGAAAATCCGCCGCGCCCTGCTGGCGGCCAAGATCTGCGCCTATGCCCAGGGCTTTAGCCTGATGCGCGCTGCGGTGCGCGAGTACGACTGGCCCCTGCCCCTGGCGGGCATTGCCTCGGTCTGGCGGGCCGGTTGCATCATCCGGGCAAGGCTGCTGGAGGACATCCGGCGCGCCCACGAACGCCAGCCCGAGTTGCCCAACCTTCTGATGGATCCGCACTTTGCCAAGCGCATGTCCGAGATCCAGCAGGATCTGCGAGAAGTGGTGGCTCTGGGCGCACTGCAGGGCGTCGCCGTTCCGGCCTTCATGAGTTCGCTGGGCTACTACGACGCTTATCGCTCAGCCCGACTGCCGGCCAACCTGCTGCAGGCCCAGCGCGACTACTTTGGCGCTCACACCTACCAGCGCACCGACCGACCCGGCAAATTCCACACGCGCTGGGTCAGCTGAACCCCGTCGCCGGGAACAACGGGACTGACACCCATCGACCACCGCTTACCAGAGCGAGCCTGGCACCGGCTTTTATTGGCTGACCCTCACCGAGGCATCGGCGCGTTTGTGAAGATCGGGCAGCAACTCCAACCCCAGACCCGGCTTGTCATTGAGGCTGATCATGCCCTGGCTGACCGTCGGCAACTCGGTCACCAATTCCTTGTACCAACCGGTGTAGAACGCACGCACGCTTTCCTGGATCAAGGCATTGGGCGCGTGCAAGGAAAGGTGCGTGGAAGCGGCCCAGACCACCGGGCCAGTGCAGTCGTGCGGGGCGACCGGCAGTTGCCAGGCATCGGCCATGGCAGCAATCTTGCGGGCCTCGGTCAGGCCCCCGCACCAGCTCAAATCGAGCATGGCCACGCCAGCCACGCCGGTCTGCAGGTAGTCCTTGAAGCCCCACTTGTAGCTCAGGGTTTCGCTGGCGCAGATCAGGGCCTTGCAGTCTTGGGCATACTGCTTGAGCAGATCCAGGCTGTCCATGCGGATCGCGTCTTCATGCCAGAAGGTGTCGAATTCCTGCAAAGCGCGTGAGATCTTGCAGGCCATGGGCAGACGCCACAGACTGTGGAATTCGACCATGATGTCCATCTTGTCGCCCACGGCCTGGCGAATTTTGCGGAACGGCTCCAGCGCCTGATCCAAGTCTTTCGGGCTGATGTACTGCCCATGCGACTGCTCGGCGGCAATGTCGAAGGGCCAGATCTTCATGCCGGTGATGCCCTCCGACAGCAGCGAGAGCGCCAGTTCGTCGGCATGGTGCAAAAAACCCTGCAAATCTTCATAGGGGCCGGCGCTGTTGCCCAGCCCCCAGTTGGAACTGCTCTGATTGACGTTGCTGCGGATGTACTGGTAACCCGCGCAGGTGTTGTAGACGCGAATGGTGTCGCGGCTCTTACCCCCCAGGGCCGTGTGCACCGGCATGCCCGCCGCCTTG
>JAXITB010000133.1:0-7200 GCA_034680305.1 Polaromonas sp.
GGGCACGGTGGCATTGGCCGCAGCCAAAATGTGCGGGCCGCCGAGCTGGTCAAAGTCGACAAAGCCATTGACGAAATCAACCAGAACCAGGGCGCAGCGCCGGCCAATTCCGGAGGTGCCGCCCAAACCCTGGTGCTTGTAGATGGCGTGTTTGTCCATGATGGCGCCTCCCTGCTCAGTTTTGCGAATGTTCGCTGTCAAATTGCGCCACCCAGTCGAACCCCATCAGTTCGGAGAACTTCTGGAACTCATACAGCGGCGTGCTGGCCCCCACGGTCGAGCCGTGTTCCTGAATGGTGCGGTACACCCCCTCAAAGGCGGCGCCGGCCGCCAAAAAGGCAGCGGCCGGGAAGATGGCCAGGCGGTAGCCCAGCGACTGCAGCTCTTCGCGGCTGAGCACCGGGGTGCGGCCGCCCTCGACCATATTGGCCACCAGCGGCAGGTCGAAGCTTCGGCCGATGCGGGCCATTTCTTCAACCGACTCGGGGCTTTCGACGAACAGCAAATCGGCACCAGCGCGGGCGTACATTTCAGCGCGCCGCAGGGCCTCGTCCAGGCCATGGGTGGTGCGCGCATCGGTGCGGGCAATGATGAGAAAGTTCGGGTCGCTGCGGCTTTCAACGGCCACGCGGATCTTCTCGACCATGGCCTGCGCGTCAATGACGCGGCGTCCGAGCATGTGGCCGCATTTTTTGGGAAATTCCTGGTCTTCGAGCTGAATGACACAGGCCCCGGCCGCTTCGTAGCCACGCACGGTGTGCATGACGTTGAGCAGGCCGCCGTAGCCGGTGTCGCCGTCGCAGATCATGGGCGTGGCCGTCACGCTGGCAAACTGCTGCACCCGGTTGACCATGTCGGAGTAACTGGCCAGGCCCGCGTCGGGCAGGCCCAGGTAAGAGGCCACCGTGCCGTAGCCGGTCATGTAGAGGGCTTCAAAGCCCATGCGGTCGGCGATCTTGGCCGACACCATTTCAAACACGCCGGGGGCTGACAGCAGGCGCTTTTCGCGCAGGCGCGCAGCCAACTGGGCGCGCCGCTCGGCGTGGCTGACGCGGGAGATGCCGCGAACGATCTTGTCGCTCATGCGATGGCCTCGGCCCGGGTCAGGGCGTCGAGCATGGAAGACTTGCGCAGGTAGGCACGCGCGGCCACCGGGTCGGCCGCGGTGGCGCGCAGGGCGTCTTGCGTCTTCTTGCGCTGAACCGGGTCGCGCTCTTCAATTTCAGCCTTGTTGCGTGCCGTGCTGGCATTGATGTATTCAATGGCAATGGTGCGGCGCTGGCGCTCATAGCGGTCGAGCAGGCTCACGTCTTGCCCCTGCTGGATCACGGCCAGCAGCTTTTCAGACAGGTTGAAGGCGTCGTGCACGCCGCCGTTCATGCCCATGCCGCCCAGGGGATTGTTGATGTGGGCCGAATCGCCAGCCAGCAGCACCCGGCCCCGGCGGAACTCTTTGGCCACCCGCTGGTGCACCTTGTATAGGGTGCGGTGGATGGTTTTGTAGGGCTGGGGCTGATGCAGCAGGTTCTGCAAACGCGCTTGCACCGCTTCGTCGGTGAGGACTTCTTCGTCGCTCTCTTCGGGGCGGGTGGGAAAAAGCACGCGCCAGAGGGTGGGCACGCGCAGCAGCACGCACCACTCTTTGGGGTCGGAGCAGTAGTTCACATAAGACAGCTTGGGCAGGTGATTGGCGTACTCGAAGTCGGTGGAAATAACCAAGAATCGCTCGGGATAGGTGTAGCCCTCGAACTCGATGTCCACACTGCGCCGCACCGCGCTCCAGGCGCCGTCGGCACCAATCAAATAATCGCCCTCCAGGCGCAGGCTCTCGCCCTCTTGCTGGGCGACCAGCTGGACCTTGTCGGCAGTCTGGCTGACCGACTCAACCTTGGCGTTAAACAGGATCTTGACGTGGGGCAACTGGGCCAGTTGGTCCTTGATGGCCTCGGTCAGCTTCCACTGCTCGCACTGCAAGCGAAACGGATGCTCGGTGTCGTTCTTGAGCAACTCCATGTCGAACTCGGCAATCACGCCTTCGGTGCGGTCGCGCTGCTGGGTGTAGCGCGCCACCAAACCCTGCGGGATGATGGTCTGCGACAGCCCATAACGCGCCAGCATATCGAGCGTCGGCGGATGGAAGGTCGAGGCCCGTAGATCCATGCTCAAACCTGGCGCGCCCTCCAGCAAGGTGACGGCAATGCCAGCTTTGCCCAAAACCAGTGCGCTGACCATGCCCACAGGGCCGGCTCCGGCGATCAAGATATGCGGTTTCATCGATTGAAGCTCCAAACTAAGACGTCTAACTGTACACAACTTTCGACAAAACCGGCAACACCCTCTTCTCGATGACCCTCCCGCCAAGTTGATGGCATGAAATTTTTCAGAGGGAAAACCCCTAAGGAGGTCAGTGCAAACCCTGAGCATGCCCCTGATTCGATGATTGTTATGCTCTGATTTGTACACAATCACTTATAGTCGCCGAAGAAGCAGCCCACACCCATGTCACGCGCCAGCAGCCTCGCCTACGACACCGTTCGCCAGTTCATTCTGGACGGTCGTTTTTTGCCGGGCGAGCGTCTGGTGGAAGAAGACCTGGCCCAGCGAGTCGGCGTCTCGCGCACCTCCATTCGCGACAGCCTGCGCCGCCTGGCCGGCGAAGGCCTGGTGCGCACCGAGGCCAATCGCGGCACCTTTGTGGCCGAGATGAGCAGCGCCGAGATTGATGAAATCTTTCAGCTGCGGGCTGTGCTGGAAGGCCACGCCACAGCGCTGGCAGCCCTCAATGGCCGAGAGGAGCACTGGGGGCAGTTGGAACAAAAGGCCGATGAAATTGACGCACTGCTCGGCCAGGACCTCGATCCCAAGGCTTTTTTTCTGGGCTTTCAGGCCAGTAACACCGCCTTTCATGCCATCTTGCTGCAAGCCAGCGGCTCGGTCAGGCTGCAGACCCTGGCCAAGTCCTTGATCGAGCTGCCGCTGGTGACGATGAAGCAGCACAACTGGCCCGGTGAGGTCAAGGTGCGCCGCTCCAACGAACAGCACCGCGAAATCATCGCCGCCCTGCGCGCCCGCGACCCCCTGCTGGCGCGGCTGCAGGTGCAGTCCCACATCATTCATGCCCGACCCAAGGCCATGACCGAACAAGCTTTGGCGCCGGTTGCGCTGCTGTGAACCCCATGAACGCTCCTACATCGAAGGCCATCATCATCACCGGCGGTGGCCGTGGCCTGGGCTGGCACATGGCCGACGCCTTGCTGCAGGCCGGCCACCGGGTGGTGGTCACCGGCGCCCGCGAAAGCGCCGAACTCGAAGCGGCTTGCGCAAGCTGGAATGCCGGCCTCGCATCGCCCCGGGCCATTGCAGTGATCGCCGATGTCTCTGACTGGGCGCAGTGCCAGCAAGTGGCCAGCCGCTGTGTGGAGGCCTTTGGCCGCATCGACGGGCTGATCAACAACGCCGGACGAGGCATGCTCGAGATCAGCCAGACCTTCAACACCGAACCGGCATTGTTCTGGAAGGCCGATCCGCAGGGCTTTCGCAACATCATTGATGCCAACGTGACCGGCGCCTTTCTCATGGCCAGAGCCTGCGTGCCCACCATGGTGGCGCAGGGCTCGGGGCGCGTGGTCAATATTTCCACCAGCCAGGTGACGATGGTGCGTACCGGCTACTGCCCTTATGGGCCTAGCAAAGCGGCCCTGGAGGCGATGAGTGTGGTCTGGGCCAAGGACTTGCAAGGCACCGGGGTGAGCGTCAATGTGCTGCTGCCCGGTGGGGCGGCCGACACCCGCCTGCTGCCCGGCAGTGGCTCCGGCCGACGCGGTGCCGACGGCAACTTGCTGTCACCGGCCCTGATGCGCGCGCCCATCGTCTGGCTCATGGGCCAAGCCGGCCCGGAAGTGAACGGGCAGCGCTATGTGGCACGCCTGTGGCCCGAGGGCCTGGACGCCGAGCAGGCAGCGGCCAAGGCCCGCAGCCCGGCGCATGAGCTGCCAGCCATCATGTGATGACCCACCCCCAAGCCCAGCACCCATGAACACCCAGCGCATCGGCGAGTTCAGCATCGACCGCGTGGTCGAGACCGAAGGCCCGTTTGCTGCCGTGGACTTTGTGTTGCCCAACGTTGACCTGGCTCGGGTGCAAGCGCAGTCCGACTGGCTGATGCCGCGTTACCTCAACGCCGAGCACCAGCTCATGATGAGCTTTCACAGCTATGTGCTGCGTACGCCCAAGCACAACATCCTGATTGACACCTGTGTGGGCAACCACAAGGAGCGCCCGCTTCGCGCCAGCTGGCACCACCAGCAGTTTGCTTATATGGAGGCGCTGGCCAAGGTGGGCCTGCGCGCCGATCAGATCGACTTTGTGTGCTGCACCCACCTGCACGCCGACCATGTGGGCTGGAACACCGAATTGCGCAACGGGCAATGGGTGCCCACCTTCCCTAAAGCGCGCTATGTGTTCTCGCAAACCGAATACAGCCACTGGGAGGCCGAGCACCGGCAAGCCCTGGCACAAGGCAGGCCGGCCCCCAACCATGGCTCATTTGCCGACAGCGTGCTGCCGGTGGTCGATGCCGGGCAAGCACTCATGGTCGAAGGCGGGCACGATTTCGAGCCCGGTGTGCGGATGGAGCCTGCCCATGGCCACACCCCGGGCTCCTGTGTGCTGCATGCCCGCAGCCAGGGCGACCACGCGGTGTTTACTGGCGATATCTTGCACACGCCGGTGCAGTTGGTCGACCTGTCCTGGTCATCGCGCTTTTGCCACGATCCGCAGGCGGCCAGCCAGGTTCGCCAGCAACTGGTCCATGAGATCGCCGACACCGCCACGCTCATGATGGCGGCCCACTTTCCCAGCCCAGTGGCTGGCCGAATCGTCAGCCACGCGCAGGGCCTGCGCTGGCACAGCGACCCCCATTGAATTTCCCAAACACTCGAGAGGCTTGATATGCACTATTCCTGGTCACCCCTGATTAAACGCCAGCCTCTGCGTTGGCCCGGCGGCAAGAAGCTGGCCGTCATCATCACCATGAATTGCGAATACTGGGACCTGACCCGCGAGGGCACCGAACCCAACTACGCCGGCGGCCCGCCCATGCTGCCCGACATGCTCCCCGGCAACGTGGCCGACTTTCCCAACTTCACTTGGCGTGAGTACGGCCAGCGCGTGGGCATCTGGCGCATGTTCAAGCTCTTCGACGAAATGGGCGTGCCGTTTTCCTGCACCGCCAATGCCAAGACCATGCTCGAGCGGCCAGAGATCATCGACTACGCCAAGCAGCGTGGCTGGGAAGTGGTGCCCCACAACTACGAGCAGGGCGAACTGCTGACCCGCTACACCTTCGACATCGACAAGGAGCGCGCCGTCATCGACGCCACGCTGGACGTCTATGAAAAGGTGGTGGGCCGCAAACCCAAGGGGTGGCTGTCGTCGTCGCTGCGCAGCACGCCCAACACGCCGGACCTGCTGGCCGAGCGGGGCTTGAAGTTCTTTTGCGACTACATGAACGACGAGCAGCCCTACCTGATCCAGACCCCATCGGGCCCCATCGTCAATGTGCCCTACACCATTGAAATCAACGACTTCACCTTCTTCCACCGCCGCGCCATGACCACCTGGGACGCGGCGCGCATGCTCAAGGACCAGTTCGATGAACTGTACCGCGATGGCGCCGACAGCGGCCGGATCATGAGCGTGGGCCTGCACCCGCATGTCTCGGGGCATCCGCACCGCATGCCCTGCTTTCGCGAGTTTCTGGCCCATGCCAAGGGGCACCCAGATGTCTGGTGGACCACCCGCGAAGAAATCGCCGAGTGGTACATGGCCAATCACCACACCCACATCACCTGAGGCCGACCATGCAATTGCTGCAACAGATCGTCAACGGCCTCATGCTGGGGGGCATTCTGGCCTTCGTGGCCGTGGCCTTCACGCTGACCATCGGGATGCTCAACTTCCTGAACTTCACCATCCCGGCCCTGTTCATGCTCGCCGGCATGGTGACCTGGGCCTTGTCGACAGCCGGCCCGCATTTGTTTGGGGTGGGCTGGCACTGGGTGTACGCGGCCCTGGCGGGCATCGCGGTGGCGATTGCGGCTTCGCTGGTGATCGAGCGCTTTACCTATCGCTACATGAAGGCGCGCTTTGGCGACGCCACCGAACACGCCCTGCCCTTGGTCAGCTCATTGGGCTTTCTGATCATCTTCGAGCACCTGGCCATGAGCGTGTGGAGCAGCGATCCACAGCGCTTTGAACTGCCCTTCAAGAATACGACACTGGAAATCGGTGGCCTGATGTTCGGCATACCACACCTGATCAGCCTGGCCATGGCCATTGTGCTGGTGGCCTTGCTCAGTGGCATTCTCGAACGCACCCGGCTCGGTCGGGCGCTGCGCTCGATTGCCGAGAACCCCAATGCATCGACCCTCATGGGCGTGGAGGTGCAGCGCATCGTGCCGGTGGTCTTTGTGATCGCGGGCGTCCTGTCGGCACTGGCCGGCATCTTGTATGCCGCCAGCTATGGCACTGTCACCCCCTTCATGGGCGATGCGATCGCCACCGACGCCATTGCCGGCATGGTGCTGGGCGGGCTGGGCAACATCTGGGGCGCCATTGCCGGCGGCTTGCTGGTCGGACTGGTCAAGGTGCTGGCCATCAGCACCTTCGGCGCCGAGATCGAGAAGATCCCGGTGTGGGGTCTGCTGCTGCTGATCCTCGTCGTGCGGCCCCAAGGCCTGTTCGGCCACACCAAAATTGGAAAGGGCAAGTTCTGATGTCCGGCTACCTCAGCGGCCTGCTTGCGATGCTGGCCATCAACATCATCGTGGCCTATTCGGTCTTCGTGCCCGGCTCGGCCGGACTGCTCAACCTGGGTGCGGCCGGCTTTGTGCTGGTCGGTGCCTATACGGCTGGCGCCCTGACTTCGCTGTATGACCTGCCGCTGGCGCCCGCCATTGCGCTGGGTTCGGGCATGGCGGGGCTGGTGGCCTTCCTGATCGCCTTTCCGATCTTGCGGACCCGCGGCATTTACATGGTGCTGGCCACCTTCGCTTTTGCTGAGGTGGTGTCTGGTGTGTTGCTCAACATCCCGGCCCTGGGCGGCGCAGCGGGGCTGTCGGTCATGGCCTACGCCGGACTGCCGGTGGTTATCCCCGCCGCGATCGCCACCGTGGCCTTTGTGGCCTGGCTCATGCGCAC
>JAXITB010000134.1:0-7146 GCA_034680305.1 Polaromonas sp.
CCTCAGCGGCTGACGCGCGGCCAGCAAACGAAGGGTCGGGTCTTCGCCGATGCGCCCCTCCCGCAGGGCCCATCGAAAGTAGCGTTTGAACACCGTCAGCCGCCGGTTGGCCGAACTCGCACGCGAGCTGGCATGGCGGGCCACAAAATAATCGTGCAGGTCTGCCTCGCCGCTGGCGTCGATGTCTTTGGCGCGGGCTCTCAGCCACAGCGCGTAGTGGGTCAAATCGCGCCGGTAGGCCGCCAGCGTATTGGCGGCCAGCCCGTCTTCCAGCCACAGCGCGTCCATGAAGGCATCGACGGGATTGATGGCGCCAGCAGCGCCCTGGGCACTCACGTCTGAATTCCCTCTCGGGGCCGATGGTCCATGAAAAAAGCCGCCGCCTCACAGCAGCGGCCCTTCAAGCCCATGAGGCCATCAGTCCAGGCGCAGCTTGGCGCTGTCGACCACTTTCTTGTAGACCTCGAATTCGGCCTTCATCTGAGCCGCGAACTGATCGGGCGTGTTGGCGATGATGATCGAACCGGTGTCCTCGATGCGCTTGCGCACGGCTGGGTCTTCCAAGGCCTTGCGGGCGCCAGCGTGGACCTTATCGACCACCTCCTTAGACAGGCCCTTGGGGCCGAGGATGCCGTAATAGGCCATGCGATTGACCGGCTCCAGACCCACCTCCTTGAAGGTCGGCACATTGGGCAGGCTGGCCACCCGCTGCGGTGCGGCCACCACGATGGGCACCAGGCGCCCCTGCTGGATGAAAGGCAGCGCCGAGGGCAGGTTGTCAAAAATGATCTGCACCTGGCCGGCCACCGTGTCATTGAGGGCCGGGCCGGCGCCGCGGTAGGGAATGTGGGTGATGAAGGTGCCGGTCAGGCTCTTGAACAACTCGGTCTGCAGGTGACCAATGCCGCCAGTGCCCGACGAAGAGTAGGAATACTTGCCCGGGTTTTTCTTGATTTCAGCCAGAAAGCCCTTGTAGTCCTTGGCCGGAAAACTCGGGTGCACCGCAATGATGTTGGGCGTGGCCGCGATGTTGATGATGGGCGTGAAGTCGGTCAGCACGTTGTACGGCATCTTCGTGTTGATGGCCGGATTGGCCGCCGTCGTCGAGACGGTGGCCATGCCCAGCGAATACCCATCGGGTGCAGATTTGGCCGTTTCATTGGCGCCAACCACCCCGCCGCCACCCGCCCGGTTTTCGATGACCACGCTCTGCCCCATCGACTTGCCCAGCGGCTCGGAGATCACACGAGCAATGATGTCGGTGGTGCCGCCCGGTGCAAAGGGAACCTGCAGCTTGATCGGCTTGCTCGGATAAGCCTGCGCAAAGGCCACTCCCGGCAGCACGACCAAAGACAAGATGGAAACAAACGATCGACGGTGACTCATGATGAAACAACCTCTATGAACAAATAGACGGACGCAAAAAATTGAACGTCGCGATGGTAATCGACGAAGGCAGGCATCGCATCGGGAGAACCCCCATCGCCTGCGGTTATTCTTGGCCTGTGAACGCCCTGAGCCTGCTGCTGCCCGACTTTTTGCTGATTGCCTGCGGCTATCTGGTGTGCCGCTACACCGCACTGAACCGCCCCTTGTGGGAGCAGGTGGAGCGGCTGGTTTACTTTCTGCTTTTCCCGGTCCTGCTCTTTCATTCCATCGTCAAGAGCCCGCTGCAGATGCAGACGGCCTCGGGCCTGATCGCCGGCGGACTGCTGCTGGCCGCCGGTGGCATTGCAATGAGCTACGTCCTGCCGTGGCTGCCTGGCCTGCGCCGATACATCGATGTGCGTGAACACGCCGCGGCAGCGCAGGTGGGGTTTCGCTTCAACTCCTTCATCGGCCTGGCCTTGGCCGAACGCGTGGCCGGCGCCCAGGGGCTGCTGCTCATTGCGGTGCTCATTGGCATCTGCGTCCCCTTGTTTAACATGGCGGCGGTCTGGCCCATGGCCCGGCATTCGCAGCGACATTTCGGCCGCGAGCTCCTGCGCAACCCCTTGATCCTGGCCACGGCCAGCGGCCTGTTGGCCAACCTCATGGGCTTTGCCCTGCCCGGCTGGCTCGAGCCCAGCGTGAGTCGAATCGGGTCGGCCTCGCTGGCCCTGGGGCTGATGGCTGCCGGTGCCGGACTGCAGTTCTCATCGCTGGCACAAGCCAAGGTGCTGGGCGCCAGCCTGATCGGGATCAAGCACCTGCTGCTGCCCCTGCTGGCCTTCGCGCTGGGCAAACTGCTCGATCTGGAGCCCACCCAGGCGCTGGTACTGCTGGCGTTTTCAGCCCTGCCCACCGCCTCGAGCGCCTATGTGCTGGCTGCCCGGATGGGCTACGACGGCGCGATGGTGGCCGCGCTGGTGTCTGTTTCCACCCTGATGGGGCTGGTGAGTCTGCCGCTGGCGATGCATCTGGCGGGTCGCTGAGCAAGCCCGGGGCCCAACTCAGGTCAGGGACGACAAAAACTGCTTGAGCTCGGGGGTCTGCGGCTGCGCGAACAGCGTTTGCGGTGGGCCTTGCTCGTGAACCTTGCCTTGATGCATGAAGATCACGCGATCGCTGACCTTGCGCGCAAAATTCATTTCGTGGGTCACCATCAGCAAGGTCATGCCCTCCTGGGCCAGGGACTCCACCACCGCCAGCACCTCGCCGACCAATTCTGGGTCCAGGGCGGAGGTGATCTCGTCGCACAGCAAAATGCCCGGCGACATGGCCAGCGCCCGCGCAATGGCCACCCTTTGCTGCTGCCCGCCCGAGAGTTGATCCGGGTAGGCGTCGAATTTCTCGCCCAGCCCCACCCGATCGAGCAAGCGCCGGGCCAAGGCATCGCCTTGCGCTGGCGCCACCTGCTTGACCAGTCCGGGGGCCAGCATGATGTTGCGCCCCACGGTGAGATGAGGAAACAGGTTGAAGGACTGAAAGATCATGCCCACCTGCTGACGCAAAGCGCGCATGGCCGCCGGGTCGCTGGGCACCAAGGGCTGCCCCTTCACCCGCAGCGAGCCCTGCTCAAAGCTTTCAAGCCCGTTGATGCACCGCAGCAAGGTACTCTTGCCGGAGCCGCTCTTGCCAATGATGGCCACCACCTCGCCAGCGCGCACCGTCAGCTCAATGCCCTTGAGCACTTCATTGGCTCCAAAGGACTTGCGCAAACCGGCCATCGCGATGGCCGGGGTATCAAGAGCGTCGGACATTTTGCTGAGCCTCCAGCGATCGCGCATACAGGCTGATCGGATAGCAGATGATGAAATACAACACGGCCACGCAAGCGTAGACCAGGAAAGGCTTGAAGGTGGCGTTGGTGATCATGGTGCCGGCCTTGGTCAGTTCAACAAAGCCAATCACCGAGGCCAGCGCGGTGCCCTTGACCACCTGCACCAAAAAACCGACCGTCGGTGCGATGGCGATGCGAGCGGCCTGCGGAAAAACGATGTAGCGCAACTGCTCGGTAAAACTCAGCGCCAGGCTCTGCGCCGCCTCCCACTGCCCTTTGGGCACTGAGCGCACGCAGCCGTGCCAGATCTCGACCAAAAACGCGCTGCTGTAAAGCGTCAGCGCCACCGCCGCCGAGGTCCAGGCCGAGGTCTCGACGCCCAGCATGGCCATGCCGAAGTAGGCCAGGAAAAGCTGCATCAGCAAGGGAGTCCCTTGAAACACCTGAACATAGGCGGCCACCGCCCATTGCAGCGACTTCAGGGGCAAGGTGCGCGCTACCAGCAAGGCCAGTCCCACCAGGCCGCCCCCGGCAAAGGCGATCAGTGACAGTACCAGCGTCCAGCGGGCTGCCAACAGCAGGTTGCTGACGATGTCCCACAAGGAGAATTCAACCACGGCGCCCCCCGAAGATAAAGCGCCGACCGAACCAGTTCAAGAGGCTGCGGGTGGCCATGGACAGCAGCAGATAGATGCCGGTGGCCACGATGAAGGCTTCAAACGCGCGGAAGTTCCGGCTCTGGATCAAATTGGCAGCAAAGCTCAGCTCCTCGGTAGAGATTTGGCTGCAGACGGCCGAGCCCAGCATCACGATGATGATCTGGCTGACCAGGGCCGGCCAAATGCGCTGGAAAGCTGGCGGCAACACCACATAGATGAAGGTCTGAAGACGCGACAGCGCCAGACTCATCGCTGCCTCAATCTGACCGGCCGGCGTGGCCTGAATGCCGGCACGAATGATCTCTGCCGAATAGGCCCCGAGATTGATCACCATCGCAATGACCGACGACCACTCTGGGCTCAGGCGCAGTCCCAAGGCGGGCAAACCAAAAAAGATGAAAAAAAGCTGAATGATGAACGGGGTGTTACGAATCAACTCGACATAGGTGGCCACCGCCGGCCGACTCCAGGCCGGCCCCTGGGTCCTCACCCAGGCGCAGGCGGTGCCGAGCAGCACCCCCAGCACCGCAGACACCGCGGTCAGACCCATGGTCCACCCCACCCCTTTGAGGAGCAGGGGCCATTGGCTCAAGACCGCGGCAAAGTCCAGATCGATGGCCACCTGGCGCAATCCTATCCAGACTTATTCGGGCAACTGGCCCGCCGGACGGCCAAGCCATTTTTGCGCCATCTTGTCGATGTCGCCCGACTTCTTGGCCTCGGCGATGATGCCGTTGACCCGGGTGCGCAGCGGGTCTTCGCCTTTGCCCACGCCGATGAAGTTGGGGCTGTCCTTGAGCAGCAACTTGTATTCGGCATTGAGCTGCGGGTTTCTTTGCATCATGACCCCAGCCACCGACGCACCGGTAGCCAGCAACTGCGTCTGCCCCGACACGAAGGCCGAGACGGTGGCGTTGTTGTCCTCAAAACGGCGCAGGTCAGCACCAGCCGGTGCCACCTTGGTCAGTTCTTGGTCTTCAATGGCGCCCCGTGTAACCGCCACCGACTTGCCGGCCAGATCAGCCAGTGACTTGACATTGATGGTCTTGGCGCCGTAGATGGCTTGGAAAAATGGCGAGTACGCGGCGGTGAAGTCAATCACCTTTTCGCGCTCGGCGTTCTTGCCCAGCGTCGAGATCACCAAGTCGGCCTTCTTGGTCTGCAGGTAGGGGATGCGGTTCGCGCTGGTCACAGGCACGAGTTCTATCTTCACGCCCATCTTGGCCGCGATGTAATTGGCCATGTCGACGTCCAGACCCTGCGGCTTGAGGTCCACCCCCACAAAGCCATAAGGCGGGAAATCGGTTGGAATGGCGATCTTGATCAGCTTGGTCTTTTGGATGTTGTCCAGCGCGCTTTGGGCGTGGGACAAGCCGGTGCCGGCCAGCAAGCCCAAGGCCAGAGCAGCGCACAGGGCATGACGTTTCGTGGGTTTCATAACAAAGCTCCTAGGTAAGTGGAAGGGGAATCGGGATTTGGAGGCCGCTGGGCCGGTTTGCGCCTGGGCTCGGCTCGGCCGCTCATGGGCGCGAGGGCCTGACGCAATTCGGCCAGAGGATCGCTGGGGACAGCAGTGATCTGCAAGGTGGCTTGCACATGGCCGATGTGCGCTGCCATGAGCCGCTCGGCCAGCGCCTGATCGCCCTGCTCGAGCGCCTGGACGATGTCGATGTGCTCCTGGCAAGACTGGCTGGCGTCGTGACTGGACTGGTAAAGCATGGCGATCAGGGTGGTGCGCGCCGTGAAATCTCGCAGCGTGTCCGCCAACAACTGATTGCCCAGGCATTCGGCCAGGCACACATGAAAGTCGCCCAGCAAGTAACTGCGGCGCCCCACATCGTCGGCCTTGAGCGCCGACTTTTCCTCTTGAATGTGCCGCTTGAGCCGGCGCAAAGTCGCCGGCTGCATGGGCTGGGCGCTGCGGATCAGGCCGGTCTCGATGACCTTGCGCGCTTCAAAGGCCTCGCGGGCCTCAGACTCGGAGGGTTGCACCACAAACCAGCCCCGACGTGAACTCAGCTGCACAATGCCGCGCGCCGTCAACTGCATCAAAGCTTCGCGCACCAGGGTCCGGCTGCACTCAAAAAGCAGAGACAGGGCCTGCTCGCCCAGACGCGTGCCTGGCATCAGCCGCCGGGCCAAAATGGCCTGGACGATGCGGTCGGCGATGTCGCGGGAGGTCATCTCTGTCAGTCAGGTGAAGTGACTGACTTCATGCCAATTCCATGCCAAGGGCACACCACCCTTGTATACAAGTCTGATGCACGATGGAGGTGCATCAGATGGGGCAGATCGACAATCCGTCCCGCATTTGGTGCATGAATCAGCCCCAAAACCGGGCGACCCAGGTCCTCAGAGCCCCAGCGCCCAGGCCACATGCTCGCGAACCAGCTCGCTGGGGTGCGTCAGCTGCTTCGCAAGCGCCGACCGAATCTCAGGCGCGTCGGGCGGGTCTTGCGCCAGCGCATTGCCCAGCGCCACTGCCAGGTTGCGCAGCCAGCGCTCATGGCCGATGCGCCGAATCGCACTGCCCTCGGTATGCCGCAGAAAATCGGCTTCGTTCCAAGACCACAGATCCAGCAAGGTGCGACGGCCCAGGGCGCCACGCTCGTCAAAGTCAGGCAAGGCACTGCGCTGCGCGAACTTGTTCCAGGGACACACCAACTGGCAGTCGTCGCAGCCATAAATCCGATTGCCCATCAGCGGCCGCAGATCCACCGGGATCGGCCCGGTGTGCTCGATGGTCAGATAGGAAATGCAGCGCCTTGCGTCAAGCTGGTGGGGCGCCACGATGGCCTGGGTGGGGCATACCGTCAGGCAGGCGCTGCAGGTGCCGCAATGCGCTTGCTGCGGCGCCGTCGCAGGCAAGGCCATGTCGACGAAGATCTCACCCAAAAAAAACATGGAGCCGGCCTCGCGACTGAGCACCAGGGTGTGCTTGCCGCGCCAGCCCAGGCCACTGCGGCTGGCCAGTTCGGCCTCGAGCACCGGCGCCGAATCGGTGAAGGCCCGGTGCCCCAGGCCTTCGACCTGCTCGGCGATCCGCTGACCCAGGGCGCTCAGTCGGGCGCGCATCACCTTGTGATAGTCGCGGCCACGGGCATAGACCGAAACCACCGCCTCGCCGGCTTGTTCGAGCCGGGCCAGTTCCTGCTCGGGCCAGTTGTCTGGCGTCTGCCGGGGCAGGTAGTCCATTCGGGCCGTGATCACGCTGACCGTGCCCGGCACAAGTTCAGCGGGCCGGGCACGCTTGAGGCCATGACGAGCCATGTAGTCCATCTGCCC
>JAXITB010000135.1:0-7117 GCA_034680305.1 Polaromonas sp.
CGGGCAGTGGACCGAGAGGAACCGGCTGATTAATCCTCTGGGCTTTCGGGTGACCGCTTATCGGACCACAGCCGAGGTGCCCGCCCAATGAAAGTGGCCCTGCTTGCACTGCTGGCATCTTTGGTCCCCGCCCTCGTGCTGGCCGACGCCGTCCCGGCGCCCAGCCCCAAGGATCCGAGGATCGGGATCGTCGACTACTCGAGCGAAGAGGTCTATTCGATCCTCGTAGCGCGCGGCGTAGCCACGCGTATCACGCTCGGCGCAGGCGAGGCGATCATCGATTCGGGCACTGGCTTTGTGTCCAACTGCGAGCCGCCAGCCGAGTGGTGCATCAAAGCCGAGAAGGGCACCAATCAAATTTGGGTCAAGCCGCTGACAGGCGCGACGGCCAACAATTTGGAGCTGCACACCACCCGCGGCGACTACTCCTTTCGCTTCGTCGTAGACCCCAAAGCCGAAAAATCCAACGCGGTGTTCTACCGGGTGATCTTCCGGCACCCCGTGGTGCTGCCCACCGTACCCCTGGCCCTGCCCACAGCCGATGCGTCAAGCGCCGCCGCCTCGACCCCGAAGCCAACCGACAAGCCTCAGGCCGATGCCACGCCAACCAGCGGGCGCAAGTCCGACTACCCCACGCCCAGGGTGCGCAACTACGACTACAGCCGCACCAACTCACCGGCCACCCGTGACCTGGCGCCAACGGTTGTTTTTGACGATGGGCGCTTTACCTACCTGCGCTTCGAAAAAGGCCAGGAAGTGCCCGCCGTATTTGCCATCGGGGTCGACGGCTCGGAGATGCGCGTAACCACACACGCTGAGCGCCTGGCCCCCGACCTAAGCCGACCAGACGACAAAGTCGAGCGCGACTATCTGGTCGTCCAGCGTGTGGCCCGCAAGCTCGTGCTGCGCCTGGGCGCAGCCGTCATTGAGATCACCAACAACAAGTTCGACCCCAAAGGCGTGGAGACCTACAACGGGACGACCACCGACAGGCTCGTGCGGGAAGACAAGTGACAGGCCCAGCAAAGACACCCGCGCCGCCATCGGCGGCAATGGACCAGGACATCGATGCGCCGGTGGTCGACATCAATGCCATTGGGGCCAGAGAGGCACGGTTTCCCTGGTGGATTTTTGTCGCCGGCGCAGCCCTTTTGTTTGCGGCACTGGCCGCTCTGGCGTTCTTTGTGGACCGCGCCCTGCCGCTGGCCACCATCAAGAAAGAAGAATTGCCGACGACATCGGCCACGACCGATCCGGGCGCCGCCGCGCCGCGACTGGAAATCGCATCCCCTGCCGACGGGCAAGCCGAGAGCAGCAAGACGCAATCGCAGACCGGGCCGCAAGTGCCACCTGTGTCAAACGCCACGCTGCCCGCGAACCCAGGCAAGGTGCCGGCCACCGGCTCAGTGACCAGCCCATGCCCGGTGCGGCCCATCTTTGACAAAACGACCCAGAGGCCAATCACCGATGCCAACGGCATCCCGGTCACCGTCGACTGCACAGGCAACTACTCGGTCTCAGGGATATACCCCGCGCGCCCTCCGGCCCCCAAGCCCATGACGGGTGCGCCCGCAGCGGCAGGCCCAGCCGGCGCCAGCGGCCCGATGCCGGCGCCCGTTCTGGCTGATCCGCCTCAAGCAGCCCAGGCCGACCGGTATCAAGGGGAAATCATCCTCTCCAGACAAGTGCCCCCCAAAGCCGAGTCGACGGTCCCAGGGGCGCCACAGCCACTGCTTGCGCCGCCACCGGTGGGAGCTGCCGAGGTGCTGCGCCAGCTGCGGGCGATCCAGCAAGGCCAAGCTACGCCGGCTGCCGCACCGGCAGCAGCCAATCCAATTTTGGCGGGCGGCAATACGAGCCCAAGTAGCGCCCCCCAAGCGCCAAACACCCAAGGCAACCCGGTTGCGATGCTCACGTCGAGCCGGACTGACCGCGCTTTCGCGGTCAAGTCGATCGACGAAAACCTCGTCATCCCCAAAGGCGTGCAAATCGACTGTGGACTGACCACCCGAGCCGTCACTGAGATTTCCGGCTTTGCCTCCTGCCTGGTCTCGCGCGATGTCTACAGCGCCAATGGCCGTGTGCTGCTCATCGAACGCATGAGCACCGTCGATGGGGAATATGTGGCCCAAGGGCAGGCCGGCCAGCGCTACATCCACATTCTTTGGACCCGCGTTCGCAAGCCCGGCGGCACCACGATCGACATTGCCTCCCCGGCCACCGACGGGCTGGGAGGGGCGGGCGTGCCCGCCTTCGTTGATAACCGTTGGGTCGAGCGCATTGGCGCAGCCTACATGCTCAGCTTCGTCAAAGATGTAATCGCCTACAAGACGGCCACAGACGCACAAACAGGACAAAGCGCCGCAGGCGCTGCGGCCTATCAAAACACGACCCGCACCAGTGAGTCCATGGCCGAAAGGGTGCTGAGCAACACCATCGGCATCAAGCCTGTGCTTTACGCCAATCAAGGCGATCGGGTGGCGATCTACGTGGCTCGCGATCTCGATTTCACCAAAGTCTATGAGGTGCGCGCCCATGCACGCTAGGCTACACGGCGACGAAACGATACGCGCCCTGAGCGAGCCGCTGCTGCAGGCCATGTCAGGCATCGAAGGCCTGACAGAGGTCACTATGAGTGTGCCTGGGGTCTTTTTCTTCCTGGTCAATGGCAGTTGGCACCGGCGTGCGATTGAGCAAATGGATCGCAATCGGTGTGAACGGCTGGTCGAGGCCGTCAGCTACTACGTGCGCCAGGAGATCAAGCACGAGTCACCGCTGCTGTCTACCTCTTTACCAGGCGGTGAACGCATTCAGGTAGCCATCCCACCGGCCTGTGACCAAGGCCAGCTCGTTCTGTCCATCCGCGTGCCCGACCGCACCCTCAGTCGCTCGCTGCAGTCCTACGAGGACGAGGGCGTCTTTGCGAAGTTTCGCTGGGTCGAATCCCAACACACCCAGACCTTTGCTCAGCACCTGTCGCCACCCGAACAACGACTCATCGAACTGCTGCGAAGTAAGAAGCTGAAAGATTTTCTTCACCAGGCGGTGCTGCAGAAAAAAACCATCGCCGTCATCGGCGACACCGGATCGGGCAAGACCACCTTGATGAAGGCGCTGTGCGCGCAAATTCCCAAGCAAGAGCGCCTGATCACCATTGAAGACACCCGCGAGCTGATCTTGCCTGGCCACGAGAACCGGGCGCATCTGCTCTATGCCAAAGGCGGCGCCGCGGCCAAGCACATCACGCCGGCCGATTTGATCGCCGCGTGCATGCGCTTGCGTCCTGACCGAGTGTTGTTGGCCGAGTTGCGCGGTGCAGAAGCCTGGGATTTTCTCAAGCTGATGACCACGGGCCACGCCGGAAGCATCACCAGCTTTCATGCCGAGTCCTGCGCCTTGGCTTTTGAGCGCTGGGCCTTCATGGCCAAGGAGCACCCCGATGCCGCCAGCGCGTCCTCACGCGACATCAAGACCCTGGTGAGTTTGACCGTCGACGTCATCTTGCACATGACAGCCCGCACGATTTACAACCGGGACGGACAAGGGCAGGGCGTTGAGCGCTATGTGACCGAGGTCTACTTTGATCCGGCCGCCAAGATCGCCTACTCGGCCGCGGACGGCACGTTGCACCATGGATGACAAGGCCAAGCACATCGGCGCGCTCATCATGGTGGCCGCGGCCATGGTGATGAGCTGGTACATCACGACCGTCTTGGCCACGCTCATTGCCGACCGGGTGTTCGCGCCCCGGCCGTGGGACGCGTTGACGCACTGGCGCCAGTTCTCACTGCAGCATGGCGTCTTTCGGGGCACCTTGCTGGCCGTCAGCGCTGTGGCCACCGTGGCAACTGCGATCGGGCTGTTCTGGCTTTATGACGACCGGCGCTCGACGCACGGCAACGCCCGATTTGCCACCGCCCGAGATCTTGATAAGGGCGGGCTATTTAGCAAAGCCGGGATCATCTTGGCCAAGTTCGGCCGGCGCTATCTGGTTTTCGGGGGTCAGGAATTTGTCCTGGTCGCCGCACCCACCCGGTCCGGCAAAGGTGTGAGCATCGTCATCCCCAATTTGCTTAACTGGCAAGACTCGGTCATTTGCAAAGACGTCAAGAAGGAAAACTTCCTGATGACCTCGCGCTGGCGCCAGACGGTGCTCAAGCAGGAGGTGTTTTTATTCGACCCCTTCGATCCGCAAGGCATGAGCAACCGCTGGAATCCGCTCGATGCCGTCTCCCGCGACCCGAACCTGGCCGTAGCCGACGTGCTCCAGATTGCACAAGTGTTCTACCCCAGCTCACCGGGCGACAAAAACCGTTTTTTCCAGGACACCGCCCAGAGCCTGTTCATGGGCTTGGCGCTGTATCTCATCGAAACCAATCACCCGCGAACCACCATCGGCGAAGTATTCAGGCAGGGAAGTGGATACGGCAAGCCCTTGGTCGAGCACGTCCAGGAGATCATGACCAAGCACCCGAACCTCTCCAACGCCTGCGCCGGTGCCCTTTCAAGACTGCTGAGCGCACCGGGAGAGACCTTCGGAAACATCAAGGCCACCTTCGACGCAGCCCTCATCGCCTTCAGCATCCCGACCGTCGATTGGGCCACCTCCGGCAGTGACTTTAATTTGGGCGATGTACGCCGCAAAAAGATGTCGATTTATTTCGGCGTGCCCGTCGACAAATTGGGTTTGGCGCAACGAATCATCAATTTGTTTTTCACGCAACTGATTAATCTGAACACCCGCAAGCTGCCGGAGGATGATCCATCGCTCAAGTATCAATGCCTCATCGCCAACGATGAATTCACCGCCGCTGGCCGGCTGGACGTGGTGCTCAAAGGTGTGGCATTTATAGCAGGCTACAACCTGAGGCTGCTCACCATCATTCAATCGACCAGTCAGCTCAAAGACCCGGCCAATTACGGGCGCGAAGGCGCGGAAACGCTGCTGGCCAACCACGCCATCAGAGTCATTTTCCCGCCCTCCACCAACGACGAGGCCAAGGACTACTCTGAGATGCTGGGCACGTACACCAAAGACGTGATGAGCGTTTCGCGCAGCAGCAACGCCAAGGGCATGCTGGGGATCGGTGAGGCCGTCTCAGTGGGCAGCAACACCTCCGAGCAGCGCCGCGCGCTGCTCTTGCCCCAGGAACTCAAGCGTTTGCCCCCCGATGTCTGCATCGTTGAAAAGCAGGGCATCAATCCCGCCAAATGCCGCAAGGCTTTCTACTACGAAGACCCGATTTTTCTAAGGCGCCTGGCCCAAGCCTCACCGGCCTTCAATGCGCTACTCGCCTCGGGGCCAAGGCCCAGTCAAGCGGCGATGACCGAGATGCGCTCTCGTGGGGAATTTGCCGCAAGGATTCACACGACGGCTTTCGAGCCATTTACCCATCCCCACCAGCAGCCGCCGGGATCAGCCCAGGGGCCGGTGGGCCTGACGACGCCTGTGTACCGGGCCCCCGTAGACCCTGCAGCCCCTGCATCGGGACCGGCCCAGGCCGCCGCCCAGACCGCGCCTACGTTTTCCTTGGCCGAAGGCCGTCACATCCTGCTCAGCCGCATCCCCGACTTTGATGCCGTCGCGACGGCCGAAGACTGGATCGACATCGTTCTGCGCGAAACCCGAGCACTTTTCCCCCACCTTGAAGGAGATACCCCATGAGCGACAAAGAAGACGCCCAAGCGCTGGCCTCTCAACCTTCTGAAGGCCCGCGCTCCGACATCGAGTCAGCCGACCCAGCCGACCCGCCAAGTGGCTCCGGCGGAACGATCAGGCAAGACCTTGGGCCCAACCCTTCACCGACGTCACCGGAATCACCAACCGCTCCAGCGACCCCAGCTCAGGCCACCGCGCCTGAACTTGGCGCCCCCGAGACTGCGGAAGTCGATGCGTCGCTCGTTGAGCTCAAGCTTCAGTACCTCATTGCTGGCAACAAATACTACCTAAAGGACGCCACCAAGACCCTGGCGTTCGAGGATACCGGCAAGGCCATCACCACAGGGCTGAACTCCTCGGAAGTGGCCCGCTCGATGTTGCGTCTGGCTCAAAGCAAGGGCTGGAGCCGTGTGGTGCTCAGTGGCACTGAAGAGTTTCGCAGCAAGGCCTGGATCGAGGCCCAAGTGCTGGGCATAGAGACCAAGGGCTACACAGCGGACGACTTCGATCGGGAAATCGTGCGCCAGCGCAAAGCCACTCAAAACGTTGACGCTGCCAGACCGAGAACTGCGCCTGAGACCCAGCCCATGCTCGCACGCCAGACGGGCGAAGGATCAGTGGGTGGCGATTCCCCGCAAATGTCCAGCGGACTTGGGTCAAAGCCAGCTGCGTTCGCCAATGAACTCTTGGCCGATATCGCCACAGCAATGCAAGCGCAGGGCCAATCGACCGATGTCGCTGCCGTCATTGAACACCTGAAAGACCTGCACGCCTCACCACGGGTGTTTGTCGGCAAATTGATCGGCCACGGCGTCGCCCCTTACCAGTTCGACGAGCGGGCGGCCGAAAGCTACTACGCCAAGCTGGAGACGCCCAAAGGAGAGAGGGTCGTTTGGGGGATAGATCTCCCGCGAGCGCTCGGCGAAGGCGCCGGCGCCCGACCAATGAGCGGGGACCAGATCATTCTTGCTTATGAGGGATCTAAGCCCGTCAAAGTACTCGATGAAGCCTCTGGCCAATGGCTCAGTAAGCATCGAAACACCTGGTACGCCGAAAAACTCTCTGAGCTTCCCGCACTGGCAAAAAACGGAGCGCCTGCGCCCAGCTACAGCGAGTTCCCGGCGGCCGCGCCCTTGAGTCCGGCCACGCAGCCGCCAGCAGTCGGCCAACTCGATGCACGCCAGCAAATGGTCACCGACGTGCTCAAAAGCAAAGGCGCGCCGCAGTCAGCCATCGGCAAGGCCCTGTCTTCAATGCTCGGCCCCAGGCCTGCGCGGCCGGCGCCGACGCTTTCAGCGCCGGCCCTCAAGGTCAGGCCCACCCTGTGAAAGCCAAGGAAAAAGCCATGCTTCGATTGCTCACTGCCTGTTTGCTGATGGTGCTGGCCGGCTGCACCTCGACGCCCCCCAAGCCGCCGGTGGCCGACGGCGAGATCGTGCCAGCCAACGGGCCGCAGGC
>JAXITB010000136.1:0-7097 GCA_034680305.1 Polaromonas sp.
GGAGGTTCTGGTGTTGACCCTGAATTCGTTACCACTGGCCGTGCCGTCGGCGCTGTAGCGCTGCCCATAGATGCCCCATCCCGAGCCGTCCTGATTGGCAGACATCCAAGTCACCACAAAGCCCCCACCGCTCAGCGCTGCGACGGTAGGCGATTGCTGTTGGTCGCTGGTGGTGGTGTTGACCTTGAATTCGCTACCGCTGCCCGTGCCGTCGGCTGCATAGCGTTGGCCATAAATGCCCCAGCTAGAGCCGTCTTGAGCGTGGGACATCCAGGTCACCACAAAACCCCCATCGCTCAGGGCCGCGACTGCGGGCTCGTTTTGCTGATCGCTGGTGGTCGTATTGACCTTGAATTCACTGCCGGCCGAGGCGTAGGCGGTTCGGATCTGCCAGTCCTGATTGGTGAATCGCAGTGTTTCAATACCGGCCAGTGTGTCGGTGCCGGTGTCGCCGTTGACGGAATCCAGGTCATCGACCACCCAGGCGCCATTGGCGTTTCGACTCACCTTGTAGCCGGCCGAGACGCCGGCGAAGCTGGCGACATCGTTGCCTGCGCCCCCTGAAATCGTGTCGTCTTGCGGGCTGCTGGGCAGGCTGTCGTTGCCTGCGGTGCCTTCGATGGTGGCCATGGTTTACTCCATCAACACATATAAGGGGCTTGCGGCTTTCTTAGGAAAAGCTCGGCCAAATGTAAATGTTAACAAAATTTGTCAATTTGATCCCATTTGGGATTCTGCCGCCCGAGGGGTATCCGTCAGGTGTTTTGGGGCGACGAGCAAGGCCGCCAAGGCCTCATGGGCGTGCGGCCGGTGCTGGAAAGCGCCCTAAGAAGCGCCCTAAGCCATTTGTCCGTCCCTGAGGCGAACCAGCCTGAATGACCCAGGGCCACGTGGGCACATTGCGAGGCACCCCCATCGGGTTCTTGCGCTTTGCCCGAACATCGCGCCCTTTTTCGGAGATTTCTATGGCCTGGCTGGATCTATTAAAAAATAGCAATGAATTAACTGAGCTGCTGATTGAGGGCAGCAACCCCTACGGCGCCAGTTTGCTGAGCCAGGCCGACGTGGCGATCATGCGTGACCAGATCAAGGCCGATGAACGGGTGCTGGCCTACGTACTCGGCCGGGTGGTGACGGCCGGCCGCGGCCTGTGGCTGCTGACGGACCAGGCCCTGCTGATCTCAGAGCACGACAACCGCCATGTGGTTCACCGCATGGCCTTGGCCGACATTTCTGGGGCTGAGTGCGTCAAGGGCAAGTATGGCTACACCCTGCGGGTCGACGCGGCCGGGCAGCGGCGCAGCGTGTATGGGGCGTCCGCGCACCTGGCGGCGGTGTTTTACCGCGCACTGGGCCGCAAGGTCAGCTGCGCGCCGGTGTTCAAACCCACCGAGATCAGCGCCGACCAAGTCGCTGAGGTGGTGCATCACTTTTGTGACGCGGCCTTGCGTTTGCAGCCGGTGGCCATGGCCCAGGCCGATGCCCGCGAGCTGATCGAGCGCCTGGCTCAGGACTTGCCCACCCTGGCGGCGGCCTGAGCCCTGCCGAAGGTTCCCCCTACCAGCGGGCGCCGAAAGCTTGGCGGAGATCTTCGATCGCCGCCTCGTCCAGCGGGCTTGAATCGGGCACCAGCAGGCTCAGCCTTGCGGTTTCT
Organism: Polaromonas sp.; assembly: GCA_034680305.1. Classification (GTDB taxonomy): domain Bacteria; phylum Pseudomonadota; class Gammaproteobacteria; order Burkholderiales; family Burkholderiaceae_C; genus Polaromonas. The sequence continues at coordinate 1,655 of JAXITB010000136.1, forward strand.
TCGAGCTCTTCGAGCATGGTCATGGCCGCATCGACGCTGTCGTGCCAGACGTTCGGGCCCAGTCGCGGCAGCATGACGCAGCGGATGGGCGTTTTCTGAGCGGCATAGCGCCGAATCACGGCGGCCACCTCGTCGGCGGCCACCGGGCTGCCCGGGCGGTGGTAGCCGATCAGCGGCACATGACCGACCTTCATCACGAAATAGGGCGTCAGCGGCAGCAGCAACTCTGGTCCGCGCACGCGCAGGCTCTGCGCCACTAGGTGCGTGCTGTGGGTGTGGATCACGCAGCGGGTGGCCGCATCGGTTTCGCAAGCCGCCTCGTAGATGCGTCGGTGCAGGGCCAGCGTCTTGCTGGCGCGCGCCCCGCTGATCTGTTGGCCGTCTGTCCCCACTTTGGCCAGCTGATCGGGGTCGAGAAAACCCAGGCAGGCATCGGTCGGGGTGATCAGAAAACCGTCATCAAGTCGCACACTGATGTTGCCGGCCGTGGCGTGCACATAGCCGCGTTCAAACAGGCTGCGGCCGATGCGGCAGATGTCCTGGCGCGCTTGGGATTCGGTCATGGCCGTCATGGTGTGGCGCCCGGGTTGAGCGCTGCGAAGGCCTTGGTGAAGAAGTCGGCGGTACCAAAATTGCCCGACTTGAGCGTGATGTGCATGGGCCCTGCGTTGCTGTGCGCATGACACCAGGGCACGCCCGGATCGATCTGCGGGCCGATCTGCAATTGCGTGATGCCCAGCGCCTGCACACAGGCGCCCGAGGTTTCTCCACCGGCCACCACCAGTTGCCGCACGCCGGCCTGAGCCAAGGCTGTGGCAATGGCAGCCAGGGCCCGTTCGACGAGTTCCCCCGACGCCATCACGCCCAGTTGCGCCTGTATGGCCTTGACGCGCTCAGGCTCTGCGCTGGAGTAAACCAGCACCGGCCCCTGGCTGAGCAGCGGCTGGGCCCAGGCCATGACCTGTTCGATCAGCGGCTGTGTCTCGCCCGTCAGCGCCAGCGGTTCCAGCGCCAGGGCCGGGAGTCCCTGCGCCTTGAAGTGAGCCACCTGACCCAGGGTGGCCTGGGAGCAACTGCCCGAGACGATGGCTTGGTGGCCTTGCGCCGGGGGCAGTTGGGCGGCGGTACTCGATGGCGTCAAGCCCCAGTTGGCGGGCAGGCCGATGGCCACGCCCGAGCCGGCGGTCACCAGGGGCATGTCTTTGAGGGCCGGTCCCAGTCGGAGCAGGTCTTCATTGCTGGTGGCATCGACGATGGCCACGCCGACCCCTTGGGCACGCAACTGCGCCATGCGCTCGCGCAGGGCCTGCGGGCCCCTTGCCACCACGGTGTGGTCGAGCAGGCCCACCTGACGTTTTGTCTGGGCCTGCATCACGCGCACCAGGTTCGGGTCGGTCATGGGCGTGAGCGGATGGTTCTGCATGCCCGACTCATTGAGCAGCACGGCGCCGGCAAACAAATAGCCTTTGAACACCGTGCGGCCATTGTCTGGGAAGGCGGGCGTGGCGATGGTGAAGTCGGTGCCGATCGCGCCCATCAGGGCCTCGGTCACCGGGCCGATGTTGCCTTGCGGCGTGCTGTCAAAAGTGGAGCAGTACTTGAAATAGATCTGCGGCAACTGACTGCCCGGGGCCTGGTCTTTGAACCATTGCAGCGCCCGCAGCGATTGCTCAACCGCCTCGGCGGCGGGGATGGTGCGCGACTTGAGCGCGATCACCACCGCGTCGGCCTGGACGTTCAGCGGGCCGGCCGGAATGCCCATGGTCTGCACCACGCGCATGCCCGCGCGCACCAGGTTGTTGGCCAGGTCGGTGGCGCCGGTAAAGTCGTCGGCAATGCAGCCCAGTTTGAGGGCGCTCATGATTTTTTGGCAGGCAACTCAATGCCCGGAAAGATCTTGATGACCGCGCTGTCGTCTTCACGGGCAAAACCGGCGGTACTGGCTTGCATGAACATCTGGTGGGCGGTGGACGACAGGGGCAGCGGGAATTTGCTGGCCCGGGCCATGTCGAGCACGATGCCCAGGTCTTTGACAAAGATATCGACCGCCGACAGGGGGGTGTAGTCGCCGGCCAGCACGTGGGCCATGCGGTTTTCAAACATCCAGCTGTTGCCCGCGCTGTGGGTGATCACCTCATAGAGCGCTTCGGGGTTCACCCCTTCGCGCAGTCCCAGGGCCATGGCTTCGGCGGCAGCGGCAATGTGCACGCCTGCGAGCAGCTGGTTGATGATCTTGACCTGGCTGCCCGCACCGGCGCGATCGCCCAGTTGGTAGACCTTGCCGGCCATCGCATCCAGAAAGGGCTGGGCCAGCGCATAGGCGGCCGGCTTGCCCGCGGTCATCATGGTCATCTGGCCACTGGCCGCCTTGGCCGCCCCGCCGGAGATCGGTGCATCGATGTAGTGCAGTCCCAGGGCTTCGAGGCGGGCTTCCAGGTCGACCGACCAGTTGGGGTCGACGGTGGAGCACATGACGAAGACGCTGCCGGGCCTCATGTGGGCCGCGCAGCCATTCGCGTCAAAAAGAACCGATTCGGTTTGTGCCGCGTTGACCACCACCGAGATCACCACATCGCAGGCGGCACCCAGCTCGGCCGGGCTGGCGCAGGCCACACCGCCGTCGCGCGCGAAGGCCTGAGCCACTTCGCTGCGTACATCGAAGACATGGACCGTGTGCCCGGCACGCCTGAGCGAAGCGGCCATGCCCGAGCCCATGGCCCCCAGCCCGATCAATCCTACGGTGGTCATGTGTCGTCCTTCTTGCGCCGGCTTGACCGGCTTTGAGTGTGAGCCTTGAGGCAAGGAGCGCCCAAGTTTATGGGATCGGCGCAGCGCCCCCAGCAAGGCGACAATGTCGGCCATGGCGCCGGTATGTCCCGGCCGCTCCCAGCCAGGCCCCGTCATGAATGATCTTGTCAAGCTCGCGCTCGTGGCCGCCTGCGTTTGCGTGGCGTCCTTGGCGACGCGCCGCTTCGGCCATGCGGTGGGGGGCACGCTCGGGGGCTTGCCCATGATCGCCGGGCCGATCACCGGCTTTGTGATGTTGGCCAACCCCGTACCCACGGTGCAATCCATCGCCCTGGCTACCCTGGTGTGTCTGCCCGCCACCATGGCGCACCTGCTGACTTTTGCCTGGTGCGCCTTGCGCTGGCCTTGGTGGCTGGCCTTGCTGGCGGCCAATGTGGCTTTTTTTAGCCTGGGCTTGAGCTTGTCTTTGTGGTCATGGTCTGCCTGGCAGGCGACGGCGCTGGTGGTGCTGAGTTTGGTGCTGGGCAATGCGGCCATGCCGCGCCGCCAGGTGGCTGCGGCCGCTGTGCGCATACCCGGGGTGGAGTTGCTTTGCCGGGTGCTGGTGGCCATGGGTGTGGCCTGGTTGATCATTCGCAGCGCGGGCGTGGCGCCGGCGGCGGTCAGTGGCTTGCTGCTGGCGGTGCCCATCACAGGCAATGTGCTGCCCTGCTTTACCCGGCAGGGCCATGGCGCGGCGGCCACCGTGGCCCTGCTGCGTGGCTTCATGCGCGGGCTCAGCGGCTTTGTGGCGTTTTTCATCACCTTGCTGTGGGCGCTTGACGTGATGACGCCAGGGGCAGCCTACGCAGCCGCCTGGGCGGTGGCCTTGACCGTGGCCAGCGTCTTGTACGTCTGGCACACAAGACGCTGAGTGGGCGTTGCCCGGGTGGTGCCGCGCCTCGCACTCCTTCACTGGGCCTACGCGCGGGTGTTCTCCCTGATGCCGTGGGCTGCGGGCGTGCGTACCATCTGGGCTCATGCCACATTCAACTCCAATCATGAACCCACACCGCCGCGTTCTTGCTGCCGCCCTCATCGTGGCCAGCCTGCCTGTCTTTGCCCCAGCGGCCATCGCTCAAAGCTGGCCGACCCGGCCAATCCGACTGGTGGTGCCCTTTCCGCCGGGCGGCCTGATCGACAACATGGCCCGCTTGGTGGCGCCCCGGCTGGCGCAGGAGTTGGGTCAGTCGGTGGTCATCGACAACAAGCCAGGCGCGGGCGGCAATCTGGGTGCCGCCGAGGCGGCGCGGGCCCCGGCCGATGGCTACACCCTGCTCATGGCTTCGCCGCCGCTGACCATCAGCCCGGCGCTCTACGCCAGCTTGCCCTACAAGCCCGAGCAGATTGCGCCATTGGCCTTGCTCGGCCGGGTACCCAATGTGCTGATGGTCAACCCGGCTTCGGGTGTGAACAGCGTGGCCGAACTGAGCGCACGCGCCAAATCCAGGCCGGGGCAGCTCAATTACGCCTCCGATGGGCAGGGTACGTCGCTGCACTTGAGCGCCGAGCTCTACAAGAGCCAGGCCGGCGTCTTCGTCACGCACATTCCTTACCGGGTGGCTGCGGCCGGTCTGAGTGCGCTCATGGCCGGTGAAGTGCACATGATGTTTGACAACCTGCCTTCGGCCCTGGGCCTGATCAACGGCGGCAAGCTCAAGGCTCTGGCCGTGACCACGCCCCAGCGCAGCAGCGCCTTGCCGGGCGTGCCCACCATGGAGGAGGCCGGCGTCAAAGGTTACCAGGTGTTTGCCTGGTTTGGCGTGGCCGCACCTGCGGGCTTGCCTTCACCGGTCGCGCAAAAACTGGAACAAGCCCTGGAGCGCGTGGCCAAGTTGCCCGAAGTCCAGGCCGCCATCCAAAAAGCCGGTGCCGAGCCGACCTGGGTGAACGCCCAAGGCATGGCCAGCTTCATGCAGGCCGACATGGCGCAGTGGAAAAAAGTGGCGGCATACGCCAAGATCAATCTGGATTGAGGGGACGAACATGAGCACAGTGGGATTGATCGGTTTGGGGGCCATGGGCTCGGGCATGGCCGCATCGCTGCGCCGCGCCGGGCACAGCGTGCAGGTGTTTGATGTCCGCCGCGAGGTGGCCGAGGCCTTCACCCATGCGGGTGGTGTGGCACATGACACCTTGGCCTCGTTGGGCGCAGCGTGTGATGTGGTCGTGTCGGTGGTGGTCAATGCCGCACAAACCGAGAGCGTGCTGTTTGGCGATGGCACCACCCCCGGTTGCGCGGCCAGCATGAAGCCAGGCAGCGTGTTCGTGATGTGCTCCACCGTGGACCCCAACGTGTCAGTCGCGCTGGAGGCGAGGCTCCAAGCCATGGGCCTGCTTTATGTGGACGCGCCGATTTCGGGCGGTGCAGCCAAGGCCGCCAGTGGTCAGATGACCATGATGACCGCGGCCAAGCCCGAGGCCTATGCCAAATGCGAACATTTGCTCAAGGCCATGGCCGCTAAGGTTTACAAGCTGGGCGACTGTGCAGGCGCGGGCAGCAAAGTAAAAATCATCAACCAACTCCTGGCTGGCGTGCACATTGCTGCCGCAGCAGAAGCCATGGCGCTTGGATTGCGCGAAGGCGTACCCGCAGAGGCTTTGTATGACGTGATCACTCACAGCGCGGGCAACAGCTGGATGTTTGAAAACCGCA